>JAVEWX010000030.1:0-25382 GCA_034004335.1 Bacteroidales bacterium
TCCGTTTGCTTTTACCAAAGCCAGGGAATTCAATGATTTCTTCTCGACATATTATACAAGGGAAACCATGGAAAGCTCGGCGGCATTCAACATAGTGCAGCCTATTATTGCTACTGATGCCACTGTTTCACTCAGGAACAACTTCAACTGGAAGGACTCGTGGAGTGAATACAACAACACCAGGACCAGTGGATTCAGTAACAACCTTTACCTTACCATCAACCAGCCTGTCTTCACCTATAACCGCACCAAACTTCAGCTTACACAGCTTGAATTAAACCTTGAAAATACAGAGCTGAGCTATGCCATGCAAAGGTTGTCGCTTGAGAGGCAGGTTGCCCAGTCGTTCTACCAGGTTTACCAGCAACAGCAGAGTCTGGAGACCTCTCTCAGGGCATACCAGAATATGCAGGCCAGCTATGATATAATAAGGAACAAGGTGGAGGCAGGATTACTTGCGCAGGCGGAACTTTTTCAGGCTGAACTTAACCTGGCCAATACCAAGTCGGACTACGAAAACAAGCTCGTAAGCCTTGAAAATACAAAGGATAATTTCAAGGTACTGATCGGCATGAGCCTCTACGATGATGTTATTGTAGTGCCCGACATCCAGGTTGACACCATTATGATAGATGTCGCTTTCGCCATCGACCAGGGACTGAAAAACAGGATGGAAATGCGTCAGCGGGAAATATCACTTCAGACAGCTGAATTCGACATGATAACCACCATGGCCATGAATGAGTTCAAGGGTAGCGTAGGGGTAACAGTGGGGATCTTCGGCGACAACAAGAACCTTCTTGACATCTACAGCAATCCTACCGACAACCAGAATGTTTCATTGTCGTTGCAGGTACCGCTCTGGGACTGGGGAGAGAAAAAGGCCAGAATAAGGGCTACGGAGGCGTCGATAGAGACCCAGAAGATAAGCTTTGAGGAACAGGAAAATGATATTATAATAGGAATAAGGCAGGTTTACCGAAACCTCCTTAACCTGAAGAACCAGATTGAGATAGCGAAGCAATCGATCGTCAATGCCCAGCTTACCTATGAGCTGAACCTCGAGAAATACAAGAACGGAGACATAACCGGCATGGATCTGAACCAGTATCAGAACCAGCTCTCAGACAGGGAAATTGCCTATACCAACTCCCTGATATCATACAAGCTTGAACTTCTTAACCTTAAGATACAGACACTGTACGACTTTGAAAAGGGAGAACCGGTCGCTGCTATGTCAGTGCTGAATGAAACAAAAAAATAAACAAACATAAAAATGAAAAAGAGTATTTACATTCTGTCAGCAGCCCTTCTGATCATTGCCGGCTGCAGGAACCAGGAGCAGAGACTTCAGGCTGACGTCGAGATCCCCGTGCAGGTAATCGACCTCGTCCCCAAACCAATAGAGGAATTTATAAGCACTACGGGTACCGTCTACCCGAAAGCTGTTGTGGAACTCAAGTCAAAAATCGCCGCAATATACACCCTGGAACGTAATCCCAGGACAGGCAGACAATGGCAGATGGGCGACAGGGTGCAGGTGGGTGACGTGATTGCCCGTCTTGAGGACAGGGAGTTCCTGAACTCAGTGAAACTCGATGCCCAGGAGCTCAACCTTGAACTTGCCGAGTCGGAATGGGGCAAGCAACAGACTCTCTATGAAAAGGGAGGAGTGACTCTCAAGGAACTGAAAAGCGCGGAATCGAGTTATATCAATGCAAGATACAGTCTCGACAATGCCAGGCTGCAGATGGAGAAAACCCGTATCACAGCTACCATCAATGGTGTTATCGTTGATCTTCCCTTTTACACACAGGGAACCCTCCTGGAATCGGGGTCCGTCATCGTTAAGATCATGGACTATCAGCAGATGTACCTTGAGGTTAAGATGCCTGAAAAATATCTGGGCAGGATTAATCCGGGACAGGAGACAAGGATTACGAACTACACTATCCCCGATGATACAATCAGGGGAGAGATAACCCAGACTTCTCCTGCCATAGATCCCGAATCAAGAACCTTCAAGGGTTTTCTGACAATAGATAACAGCAGAATGCTGCTTCGGCCCGGAATGTTCGTCAAGGCAGACATTGTAGTCAGCCGTAAGGATACCGCCATAGTAATACCAAAAGATATCATTCTTTCAAGGCAGAGGGGCAAAACCGTTTACGTGGTTAACCAGGGCCTTGCGATGGAACGAATCATAACAACAGGCCTGGAGAACAATACCGAGGTTGAGGTAGTAAGGGGTCTGAACAGGGATGAGAGGATCGTCAGCTCAGGGTATGAAACCCTCAGCAACCGCGCAAGAGTAAAAGTAATAAGATAAGATCATGAACAAGCTGGCACGATTCTCGGTCAACTACCCGGTAACGGTTATGATGCTGGTACTGGGCATTGTTCTGCTGGGAATAATATCATTCGGCAAACTGGGCACCGACCTGTTTCCGAACCTGAATAATCCCAAGATCTATATCGAGATCAAGGCAGGGGAACGACCTCCCGAAGAAATTGAGAAGCTCTTCATCGACCAGATTGAGTCGATATCAATGAGACAGAAGGATGTTGTCCAGGTCTCTTCTGCCTGCGAGGTGGGTACCGCAAGCATTACCATAGAATACAAGTGGAACAAGGATATGGATGAAGCATTCCTTGATATCCAGAAAGACCTTAACACCTTCAGTCAGAACAGTACGGTCGACGAAATATCGATAACCCAGTACGACCCCAATGCTGCACCGGTAATGGTGATCGCCCTCAGGCATAACACCATCACCAATATGGACGAACTGAGAAAGATAGCCGAGAACTATATCAGGAACGAACTGGTGAGGCTCGACGGTATTGCCGATGTCAAGCTTACCGGCAGGGAGGAGAGCGAGGTGGTAATCGAAACCAACAGGTTCCTGCTCGACTCCTACGGAATAACATCCGACAACATCTCTTCCCAGATATCGAGCTACAACCGCAATGTCTCGGGAGGATCAATAGTGGATATGGGAGTACAGTACACAGTAAAGGGGGTAAGTGTACTTACCGATCTGGAGGATCTCCGTAACATCATAGTAGGCTTCAAGCAGGCCGGAGCGGCTTCGGGAACATCCTCCGCGCAGGCCTCTTCCATAGCGGCGACATCGAGGGTGCCAATTTATCTCCGCGATGTGGCGACCGTTTCACTCATGAACAAGGACCCCGAGAATATAGTGACGCTCAACGGCGAAAGGGCAATAGGCCTTCTTATCTATAAGGAACCAAAATTCAATACGGTAAATGCCGTCAATAACCTGTACGGAGCACTGACATCACTCAGAAGGGCATTACCCGGATATGAGTTCACGGTAGTCCAGGATCAGGGGAAATATATTGACAAATCGATCGGAGAGGTTCAGAAAACAGCATTGATAGGCATTCTGCTTGCCGTATTCGTGCTTTTCATTTTTCTCCGCAGAATCGGTCCGACCCTCGTGGTTATCGTGGCTATACCGGTGTCCATAATAGCCACCTTCAACCTGATGTATTTCAACGACCTCACAATTAACATCATGACTCTCGGGGGTCTTGCCCTCGGTGCAGGCATGCTTGTTGACAATGCAATTGTCGTACTCGAAAATATCTTCAGAATAAAGGAGCAGGGGGCTACCTTCAGGGAAGCCTCCGTTGAGGGGACGGGCCAGGTTGGTGCCGCCATAACGGCCTCCACCATTACCACCATAGTGGTCTTTCTTCCGATTGTCTACCTGCACGGTGCCTCGGGGGAGATGTTCAAGGACCAGGCATGGACGGTTGCATTCTCTCTCGTTTCTTCACTCTTTGTGGCCATACTTGTCATCCCGGCCCTGGTGGCCCATCTCTTCAAGGATAAGCCAGCAGAAAGCAGGAAGCCGGTATCCTCAGTCAGATTTTCATGGTACCCGGCTCTGCTTGGAAAGTTACTCGATCGCAGGGGTTTAGTCATATTGCTCGCTGTACTGCTACTGGCAGGATCGGCCTTTCTGCTTCCCCGAATCGGAAGTGAATTCATGCCAAGGGCTGAGTCACCGGAATTCACAATGGAGATGAGATTAGCTGAAGGCAGTACCCTTGATCTTACAGCCAAAACGGTTGCCAATGCCGAAACGGTTATTAAGACCCTCCTCGGTGAGGATGTTGAGATGACCTACAGCCAGGCCGGAAGCACGACCAGCAGTTCACTGACCACCACAACTTCCGTCAGGGGTGAAAACCGGGCATCCATCAAGGTGTTCCTCAGGGAAGGAATGGCAGCACAAACAGAAGAAGCCATAGGTACCGTTGAAGCCTGGTTCAGGAATGTACCCGAACTTAATGTAACATTCAGGAGGGAAGAGTCTGCTGTTCAGACAACCCTGGGAACCAATGAGGCTCCCTTCACTGCTGAAATACGCGGAAAGGATTTCGTCGAAATTGAAAGGATCATAAACGAGGCCAGACCTCTGCTCGAAACCAATGAATACCTCTACAACCTGACAACCTCGCTCGACGAAGGGACACCGGAGATAAACATCATGATCGACCGCTTCAAGGCCAGCTACTATAACCTCTCGGTCGATAATGTCACCAACCAGATCAGGAGCTACCTCAGCGGATCTGAAGCCGGATCATTTGAGCGTGAGGGAGAGATGAAGGACATAACCATTAAGCTTGGAGATGTGTCGGTCAACGAACTCGAACATATGATCATCAAGGCAGGATCCGTAAGCTTCCCGCTGAGTATGGTGGCCAGCGTGGAAAGATCAACCTCGCCGAGGCAGGTAACCCGGAGGAACCAGAGCCGCACAGGGTATCTGTACTCCATGATCAGACCGGGCAAACCATTTGACCACGTAGTGAGGGAAGCTGAAGAAACCCTGTCGGGTATAAGTATCCCTTCGGATTATAAGATAGAGATCACGGGAGAGGAGCAGAAAAGGAAGGAGTCAATGTCAAACCTCACCTTTGCGTTGCTCTTGTCTATTGTCCTGGTTTACATGGTGCTGGCATCACAGTTCGAATCACTGGTACACCCCTTCACCATTCTGCTGACTATACCCCTTGCAGGTCTGGGAACGGTATGGACATTCTTCCTTCTGGGAAAATCCTTCAACATGATGGCCTTCATTGGAATTATAATGCTTGCGGGCATCGCGGTCAACAACTCAATCATCCTCGTTGACCGCATTAACCAGCTAAGGGCATCGGGAATGGCCAGGAGACTGGCAATAATAGAAGCCGGCTCACAAAGGATCAGACCCATTCTCATGACAAGCATTACAACCATACTGGCGCTGCTGCCACTAACAATCGGTACAGGTGAGAGCGTGTCACTAAGATCGCCTATGGCACTGGCCGTAATCGGAGGACTCTTTACCTCAACAATATTGAGTCTTGTTGTCATTCCCTGCGTCTACTGGGTACTGGATACCGTTAAGGACCGGATCACCGGAAAACGGGAAGAACAAGTGATATAAAGCAAACAGACCTCACAGAATGGACTTTATCGTAAAGAGGAAGACACTGATCTCGATGATATTCATCGGGCTGACGCTATTGGGTTATGTCTCGTACAAGCAACTCTCCGTAGAGCTCTTCCCCAACGCCCAACTGCCCACACTCATCGTTCAGGTATCTTCCACCACCCAGATGGACCCCCGCTTTATCGAGTCGCAGGCTATAGTTCCTATTGAAGGAGCCATCGGAACACTCGAAGGTATAGAAAAGATCGAATCGACAGTCACTTCACGCGGCGGGACCATTACACTGTATTACAACACCCGTGCGAATATCAAATACGCTAACCTGAAACTCCAGGAAAAAATCTCCATGGTGAGTGGCAGTATCCCCGAGGAATTCAGGGTCAGCGTTACCAGGGTCGATCTTGAAACAGCAAACAGCCAGTTCATGCAGATCCAGGTAAGGGGAACCGGTGGCGTTGACCGCATCAGGGACCTTACCGACCGCGATATCAAACCGGTGCTGGAAAGTATTGACGGCGTTGCAGGGGTCGACGTGTCGGGAGGACAGGAAAGCTCCGTGGAGGTGGTAATAAATGAGGGGGCCGCTAATGCTTATGGCATAACCCTCAACCAGATCAGGAGTCTGCTCTCTTCAAGCGGTCAGGCCAGGACATTTGCCGGAAGGGTTGTAGACGGCAACAGGAAACTGTTCGTCAACATTACTTCTGAATATACCGACATTAAGGAGATAGGTAACATTATCGTCAAACAGGACGGGCCCATTCTCCTTAAGGATATCGCCACAATAACATTTGGCGTTAAGGAGGTGACAAATATCAGCAGGGTGAACGGTATGGAAGCCGTTACAATCTCCCTTGTAAACGACAACCAGACAAACCTGATCGATCTCTCAAAGAAAACACTGGCTACTGTCGACAGGCTGAACCAGGATCTTCAGGGTGCCGAGGTCGAGATGGTCGTACAGAACAATACGGCCGAGATCATGGAGACGAATATCACCCAGATCATCAGACTTGCACTCATCGGCGGATTACTTGCAGTGGTGATCCTGTGGTTCTTCCTCCGCAACATCAGGCTGGTCTCAATTATCGCCATTTCAATACCCATCTCAGTATATGTTGCCTTCAACTTCTTCTATCTCAACGACATAACTATTAACAGCCTTACCCTTGTGGGAATGGCCCTGGCCATAGGCATGCTGATTGACAATTCCGTTGTGGTACTTGAGAATATTTACCGACTGGCAGGGCAGGGAAAGGACTTTGACACATCGGTCAAACTGGGAACCTCTGAAGTGTGGAAGGCCATTATGGCAGCCACGCTGACTACAATAACGGTATTCCTGCCCTTCATTTTCTCATCTGACTACATGATCAAGCTGATAGGGAAGAATGTCGGTGTATCCATTGTCGCAACAATGCTGGTATCGCTGGCAGTTGCCCTGCTGCTTATTCCGATGGCCACCCACTTTTTCCTGACGGTATCCAGGAGAAGCAATTCGGAGATATTCAAGAAACTGTCGCTGCACAACAAGCTCATTCAGGCCTATTACATAACCCTTAAGGCCAGCATGAGGAATCCGGCCGGAACCATCATAGGTACCCTGGCAGTATTCTTTGCGGCACTCCTTATAAGCCTTACCCTTAGCGTAAACGCAACCAGGGAGGTAGATACACCCAGCTTCCGCCTGTCGGTGACCATGCCCAGCGGAACGACTCTTGAAAATGCCGACATCATCGTCCAGGAACTTGAAGGAAAACTTGAAGAGATCCCGGAAAAACAGGACATCATAAGCCGTATTACCGAAACATCGGGCACCATTACCCTAAATCTCCCCGAAGACTGGAAGAAGAAAACCGAGAGGACACTTCCGGAGATTAAGAATGACATCTACGAGAGAATAAGGAACTACCGGTCGGCAAACGTTACCATGGATGAGATGTCGGCAGCGGGAGGATTCTCTTCGGGCGGTGCCGGTGGAAGTAATCCGGGTGCCGGCTTCATGAACCTTCTGGGTGTAGGAACCCAGTCGGAAACAATCCTGATAAAGGGCCGCGATTTTGACATGATGCGTATTGTAGGGGAAGACATCAAGGCAATTCTCGATGAACTCGATAACATCCGCAGTTCAAACCTGAATGTCCGCGAGAACACCCCGGAGGTCCACCTGATGTTCGACATGGAGACCATCCTCGCCAACAACATGACCCTCAACAGCATCTCAACTGCACTCGGCACCCTGAGCACCCAGTACTCCTCAGGAGCAACCTTCCGTCAGGGTACCGAAGAGTATGACATTACACTGAAGTACGACACTCCCGAGGAGATTGTTACAAGACGCAAGACTCTCAACGACCTTAAAACACTGCAGGTAACGGGCAGCAGTTCAAACATCAGGGAGATGGCCGACCTGGTCGGGATAGTGTTCGGAACCGGTATGGGAAATATACAAAGGGAAAACCAGGAGAAGAAGATTACGCTAACCTACTCCTTCATCCAAGAGGTGAATGAATCCAAGGATCTTCTCGAAGCAGCAAGAGAAGAGATCGACGATGTTGTTCGTGAAATAATCATCCCCGCGGGTATAGCCGTTGAGGTAATACACGAGGAAGATGAATTTGCTGATTTTTACTATCTTATCGGGATTGCATTCCTGCTGATCTATATGATTCTTGCCTCGGTATTTGAATCGTTTACAACCCCGATAGTTCTGATGTTCTCAATACCCCTGGCTGCGCTTGGTTCACTCGTTGCACTGATACTCACAAACAACTCGATCCTCAATGCAAACACACTTACAGGGTTCCTGATATTGCTGGGAGTTGTGGTCAACAATGGGATCATACTGATAGACTATGCCAATCTTCTCAGGAAGAGGGGTTACAGGAGGTCGAGGGCATTGATGACTGCGGGCATAGCGCGTGTGAGACCCATAATGATAACGGCAACAACAACCGTTGTTGCACTGATGCCCCTGGCGATGGGTAAGTCGGAGTACGTCTCGGTAATCGGCGCCGCCTTTGCAATAACGGTCATCGGCGGTCTGATGCTGAGCACATTGCTGACCCTTATCTTTATCCCCACGTTCTACTCGGGGATTGAGAATGCAGTGAAATGGATAACCTCCCTGAACTGGAAGATCAAAGCCCTGCAGATATTACTGCTTGCTATCGCGGCATTTCTTATTTACAGTTACGTTAATGCCTTCATATGGAAACTCATACTTACCCTGGTTTCGGTCATTCTCATTCCTGCATCAATCTGGTTCATCCTTACCAGCCTCGCAAGCGCCACGATATCGATAATAGCCCCTGATGAACCCATCAACATAAGGGTACAGAGTCTCGTAAAAATATATGAACGTAAAAGCCGCTTCTCCAGGGAATGGAAAGCCGGGCAGAAGATAAGGGAAAGGCTCGGTATTGAGAAACAATATGCCTCATGGAAGGATATGGACCAGCTGGTATGGCAGATTCCCCTGTTCGGATTTCTCCTCTACTTCACATATTTCTTCCTCAACAGCGGCTTCTGGGTGTTCTTCTTCAGTGTGATGTCGTGGTTCTCGCTGATGGGTGTATGGGCTCCCTTCCGCAAACTCTTCAACAACATTTCTGCCTCAACAGGGAAAAAACTGCCGGCCAGGGTTGCCTCGGTAATCGATCCCCTTATATTATGGATTGTTCCCCTGGCGAACCTTGTAATGTTCCAGTTAAGCTGGAGGAACCTGGCAACGGTAATAATACTCGGATTTTTCTGGTATACGGCCCTGCTTATATTCCGTACAGGCATAATGCTTACCCGCGACAAGGTTGACATATACCGGCTCGAAGGCAGGTTCAGGAACCTTCGCAAGAGATTCTTCAAGCTTGTATCAGCCATTCCGGTCATTGGCAAGAAAAAGTCTCCCTTCCGTGCACTTAACAGTGTCAGCCTGGATATAGGCAGGGGGATGTTCGGACTGCTCGGCCCTAACGGTGCAGGGAAGACAACACTTATGAGGATCATCTGCGGCATACTCGAACAGAGCTACGGCAAAATCTGGGTTAACGGCATTGACACCCAGGAGAAACGTGAGGAACTGCAGGGACTCATTGGTTATCTTCCGCAGGAGTTCGGCACATACGAGAATATGACTGCTCACGATTACCTCCATTACATGGCGATGCTCAAAAGCATTACCGACCCGGTAATCAGGGAAGAAAGAGTCTCCTATGTGCTGAATGCCGTTCACATGATTGAAAGGAGATACGAGAAGATAGGCTCCTATTCGGGCGGAATGAAACAGCGAATAGGCATTGCCCAGATTCTCCTGCACCTGCCCCGGATACTCGTTGTCGATGAACCCACCGCAGGTCTCGACCCCAGGGAAAGGATCCGTTTCAGGAACCTGCTCGTTGAACTTAGCCGGGAAAGGGTGGTAATATTCTCGACCCACATTATAGAAGACATATCGAGCTCCTGCAACATGGTGGCTGTACTTAACAAGGGAGACCTGATGTATTACGGGAAACCCATAGACATGACCAGGGCTGCTGAAAATCATGTATGGCAGTTCCATGTGCCTTCCACTGACTTCAGGAAGGTGGCTGAGAACCATCTTATTGTGCACCACATGACTGAAGGCAGCATGGTAAGGGTGAGATGCATCTCCGAAGAAAAACCGGTACACGATGCCATAATCGTTAAACCGAACCTCGAGGATGCTTACCTGTGGCTGCTCCGCAAGAGAAGGCAGACAACAACCTTAAAGTCAGAAGCCAATGAAAAAGAATAGGATAACTAACTTAATAGGCCTGATCGTCAGGATGATAAGATTCAATTTCAGGATCGTCTTCGCCAACAGGTTTATATGGTTTCTGCTGGCATCTGTTGGCTTTTATATTGGCCTTACGGTAATCTATGCCTTCAGCGAGAATATTTCCAGGATGGAGGACATGTACGGCATTCTGCTCTTCTCAGGAATCCTTGTCGTATTCTACCCTACGGTTTTCGGAATCCAGAACGACCAGGATGCAAGAACCATAGAAATCCTCTTCGGCATTCCTAATTACAGATATAAGGTATGGCTTGTAAGAATCGTTCTTACCTTCCTGATGGCATTCATCATTCTTTTTATTTTTGCACTCCTTTCATCGGCATTCCTGGTCAGTTTCAACCCGGTCATTATGGCTGCCCAGGTGATGATGCCGGTTCTTTTTCTCGGGGTCATGGCATTCATGCTCTCAACAATCGTGAGAAACGGGAACGGCACGGCAGTTATAATGCTGATCTTCGGAATCCTGTTCATGGTGACAAGCGACGCACTGGAAAGAAGCAGGTGGAATGTTTTCCTCAATCCATTCAAGGTCCCCAACAATATATCGGAAACAGCATGGCAGTCAATAGCTGTTGACAACAGGATAGCCCTTGCCTGTGCCATCGCCCTGTTCCTCCTTGCAGCACTTTATAACCTTCAGAAAAGAGAAAAATTCATGTGACATTTCCTCAACTCTCCGGCACAACAGTTACAATTTAAGCTTAAAACGACCATTCTGTTGTGATTTAATAATTTTATACTATCTTTGCATCCGATTTGAGGGGTTGAAATAAGACAGGGGACAGGGGTCCCCTGTTTCATTAGACCTGCAAAAAGGATGATAGACAGGAACCACATAGCAGAAATTGTCAGGGAGTACATTCGGGAAACCGATTACTTCCTGGTTGACGTCAGGGTCAGTTCCACCTCAAGGATCACCGTCCTGTTCGACAGGATGCAGGGAGGCCTGATGGTCGAAGATTGCGTTAAGCTCAGCAGATATCTTGAGGGAAGGCTCGACCGCGACAGGGAAGATTTCGAGCTCCAGGTTTCGTCGCCCGGGCTGGAGATGCCCTTTCTCGTACATGGGCAATATATTAAGAACCAGGGCAGAAAGGTTGAGGTAACCGACACCGAAGGCAATATGGTAACAGGATTGCTCAGGAATGTTACCGAGGGCGGATTCGAGCTCACCACAGAGGTGAAGAGGAAAGGTAAGGAGGTCGAAATAAAGGAGTTATCCTTTAACTTCGACCAGGTAAACAAAGTTAAGTCAGTAATCGAATTTAAATAATCTAAAGGTTTTTCCGGATGGAACCCATTAATCTGATCGACACCTTCTCCGAATTCAAGGAGTTGAAGAATATTGACCGGCCAACCATGATGAGCGTGCTCGAGGATGTATTCCGTGGCATGCTGGCCAAGAAATACGGTTCAGCCGACAACTTCGACATCATTGTCAACATTGACAAGGGTGACTTTGAGATATGGAGGAACCGTGAGGTAGTTGAAGACGAAGAGATGACTGATCCGGTGACGCAGATACCACTCTCCGAAGCCAAGAAGATTGACGAGGATTACGAAGTGGGAGAAGAGGTTTCCGATGAGGTCAAGTTCCTTGATTTCGGCCGCAGGGCAATACTGGCCCTCCGCCAGAATCTTACGGCACGAATACTCGACCTTGAAAAGAACAACATCTACCAGAAATACAAGGACAGGATAGGCGAAATTGTTACGGGAGAGGTATACCAGGTATGGAAGAGGGAAATTCTCGTCCTCGATGATGACGGAAACGAACTTATCGTTCCCAAGATTGAACAGATTCCCAGTGACCACTTTCGCAAGGGAGATACGATCAGGGCCGTGGTCATCAAGGTTGAGATGAGAAATAATACCCCTACAATCATACTCAGCCGTACCTCACCGGTATTCCTTGAAAGGCTGTTTGAACTCGAGGTTCCCGAAATATTTGACGGGTTGATAACGATCAAGAAGATAGTCAGGGTTCCGGGAGAAAGGGCAAAGGTAGCCGTGGAATCATATGATGAACGCGTTGATCCCGTGGGCGCGTGTGTGGGCATGAAGGGTTCCCGCATCCATGGAATAGTCAGGGAGCTGCGCAATGAGAACATTGACGTCATCAACTTTACATCAAACATACAGTTGTTTATCACAAGGGCACTCAGTCCGGCGAAAATTACCTCCATCAAACTCAGGGAGGACACAAAGAGAGCTGAAATATTTTTGAAGCCCAGTGAGGTATCCCTGGCCATCGGCAAGGGAGGTCTGAATATCAGGCTCGCCAGCCAGCTGACAGGCTACGAAATAGATGTCTATCGTGAAACCGATACCGAAGATGATGAGGATGTCAACCTTGAGGAGTTCTCCGATGAAATTGATGAATGGATAATCGAAGAACTCAAGGCAATAGGCTGTGATACCGCGAAAAGCGTTCTCAGCCTAACAATTAAGGACCTGGTCAAAAGGACTGACCTGGAGGAGGAAACAGTTAAGGAGGTCGTAAACATACTGAAGGCAGAGTTTGAATAATATCCGCATCTTCAAAGGTTGGTACCTCTCCGGCAGAACAAGAACAAAGGTTTGAGACATTATGGCAGAAGACAAGAAGGTAACAAGATTAAGTAAGGCAGCCCGCGAATTTAACGTCGGGATCACAACCATTGTGGAGTTTCTGCACAAGAAGGGATTCAATCTCGATCCCAATCCGAATACCAAGTTGCCCGAAGAGGCTTATACTCTCCTGCTCAAGGAATACAGCACCGACCTTAGTGCCAAGAAAGAATCGGAAAAACTGATACTCAGGGATCTCCATCGCAAGAAAGAAACCCTTACAATTGAAGATGTACCTGCATCCCCCACCGGCGAGGACGATTCCGAAGAAGAGGTCATAATAAAGGGTACAACAGTCCCCAGGCAGGCAGATTTCACCCATGAGGTGCGCAAGCCCGACATCAAGCTGGTAGGAAAAATAGACCTCTCCGAAACAGCAAAGCCTGCTGTAGGCAAGACCGTGAAAGAGGAGAAGATTACTGCAGAGGCAGCCCCGGCCAAAGCTGAAAAGGCATCTGTGGCCGAAGAGAAGAAGAAAGCTGAAAAAGAGATTATTCCCGCAGATAGTGGCAAAAAACCGGAAAAAAAGGGTATAGATATAAAGGTTATTTCAAAGATAGACCTCGATGCGGTTGCCAAACCAAAGCCAAAGGCCAAATCGAAGGTTAAGGAGCCATCTGCTGCCGAAATAACCGAAGGGGCTGTAGCTGAAGAGGTTAAAAAAGAGGAGCCGGTCGTTGAACAACCAGCCCGGGAACCTGAAATTCCGGTGGAGCCGGTAACAGAAGTACTTCCCGAAGCTGAGCCGGAGCCGGTTAAGATCTTCAAAACCGAGATAAGGAAGCTTTCCGGACCCACAGTAGTTGGAAAGATCAACCTGCCTGTCGAGGAGAAGAAGAAAGCATCGGCATCACAGGCCACGGATGACAGCATGGGCGACCCCAGGAAGAAAAAGAGGAAGAGGATCAGAAAAGATAAGGAAAGGGTCTCCCTGAAGCAGGAAGATGTTAAGAAGGAACCATCGCAGGCCCTCTCAAAAAAGAAAAAGAAAAAGCCCGTCAGGCCAGAAGTAAATGAGGAGGATGTTCAGAAACAGGTCAAGGAGACGCTGGCCAGGCTGACTGCTAAGGGAAAATCAAAAGGATCGAAGTACCGGAGAGAGAAGCGCGACTTCGTTGTTCAGAAGCACAAGGAGGAGGAAGAAAAGAAGGAGCTTGAAAAGGATATCATCAAGGTTACCGAATTCGTGTCTGTCAATGAACTGGCTACGATGATGGATATACCTGTCACAAGCGTAATATCAACATGCATGAGCCTCGGATTGTTTGTCTCAATCAACCAGAGGCTTGATGCTGAAACTATGGCCCTCGTGGCCGAGGAGTTCGGTTTCAGGGTTGAGTTTGTAAGTGCAGATGTCCAGGATGCCATCCGTGAGGTTGATGATGAAGAGGAAGACCTTGAAACGAGGCCGCCGATAGTTACCGTTATGGGACATGTTGACCATGGAAAGACAAAGCTGCTCGACTTTGTCAGAAGAACTAACGTGATAGCCGGAGAGGCTGGCGGGATTACCCAGCATATCGGGGCGTACCATGTTACTCTCGATGACGGCAGGAAACTTACTTTCCTCGATACCCCGGGTCATGAAGCATTCACTGCCATGAGGGCAAGGGGTGCCCAGATAACCGATATAGCAATTATAGTGGTAGCCGCCGATGACGGAGTGATGCCCCAGACAACCGAGGCAATCAATCATGCATCGGCAGCAGGCGTTCCAATTGTGTTTGCCATCAACAAGGTAGATAAGCCTACCGCCAACCCGGAAAAAATCAAGGAGGAACTCGCACAGATGAACTACCTGGTTGAGGACTGGGGTGGTAAATATCAGTCTCAGGAGATTTCGGCACTCAGCGGACTCAATGTCGGTCTTCTTCTCGACAAGGTACTCCTCGAGGCTGAGCTCCTCGATCTGAAGGCAAACCCGAAAAAACAGGCTATCGGAACAGTGATAGAGAGTTCCCTCGACAAGGGTCGCGGCTATGTTGCAACCATTCTCGTCAAGGCAGGCACCCTGCATGTGGGAGATGTCATTCTTGCCGGTACCTGCCACGGACATGTCAAGGCCATGTATAACGAGAGGGGTTACAAGGTTGATGAGGCAGGGCCAGCAATGCCTGTCCTGATCCTCGGGTTGAACGGAGCTCCGCAGGCGGGTGATAAATTCAACGTCATGGAGAGCGACAAGGAGGCCAAGGAAATTGCCATTAAGCGAATGCAACTCCAGCGTGAAATGGATTTGAGAACCCAGAAACACATTACACTCGACGAAATAGGAAGACGAATTGCCATTGGCAACTTCCAGGAACTCAACATAATAGTCAAGGGCGATGTCGACGGGTCGATCGAGGCCCTGAGTGACTCACTCATAAAACTGTCAACTCCTGAAATTCAGGTCAACATCATTCATAAGGCCGTCGGACAGATTTCCGAGTCTGATATTCTGCTGGCTGCCGCCTCAAATGCAATCATTGTAGGGTTCCAGGTAAGACCATCCCTTAGTGCCCGTAAACTGGCAGAAAAGGAGCAGATTGACATAAGGCTCTATTCAATAATCTACTCTGCTATCGAAGAAATCAAGGCCGCCATGGAGGGTATGCTGTCTCCCGAGGAGAAGGAAGAGATTACAGGCACAGCCGAAATACGGGAGGTATTCAAGATTACAAAGGTTGGCACTGTTGCAGGTTGTATGGTAAGGGAAGGTAAGATCTCCAGGACCTCAAGGGTAAGGGTTATAAGGGATGGCATAGTTATCTATACAGGAGAACTGGGGTCGCTGAAGCGTTTCAAGGATGATGCCAGGGAGGTTTCATCCGGACTGGAATGCGGACTGAACATCCAGAATTTCAACGACATAAAGGTCGGAGACCTGGTCGAATCCTTTAAGATAACCGAAGTTAAGAAAACCCTTTAGAGGCTGTGCCATAAGCATATATAAAAGCCGGTACCCCACGGGATACCGGCTTTAAAATTATATCATACGACTCCTATCAGCCTATGAGGGCGCTGTACTCATCAGCATTGAGAAGTTCCTCGATCTCCGATTTGTCGCTGATCCTGATCTTAACAAGCCAGCCCTTACCAAATGGATCTTTGTTTACAATGTCGGGGGTGTCCTCAATGGCAGGGTTCTTCTCCAGTATCTCACCACCAACAGGCATGAAGAGATCAGAGACTGTCTTTACGGCCTCCACGGTACCGAAAACCTCTTCCCTTTCCAGAGTCTCACCAACGGTTTCGATTTCGATGAAGACTATATCTCCCAGTTCGCCCTGCGCAAAATCCGTTATGCCAACAAACGCATGATCACCTTCGATCCTGAGCCACTCATGATCCTTGGTGTACTTTAAATTCCCTGGTACATTCATTACTTGATTATTTGAGTTGGTTAATATTTGATCACAGATGTGTGAGCCAAAAATATATAAATTTTTACACATAGCCCCTGATGGAGAACATTTTTTGACCGGCTGGCCTGGTTATTGAACAAGTGTGAATCTCAGGCTGAAGCCCGCATTGGTATTGGAAATAGGGAATGTGTTGGCAACAAATGGATTGGTGCGGGAATGATCGGCGAAGATCTGAAGGTTGAACCTGTCACTCAGCACATAATCGGCCGTTGCTCCTACCCTGAATATTTTCTGCCCGGCAACAGGCTGGTTAACATCCTCGATAAGCTTGCGGGCCATTGTCTTGTTGTCCCTGAGTGACATGTCGAGCCTTACAGTCAGGTCGCTGCGCAACGGTCGCTGAACACCGCCGGTACGGACCACTATCTGAACGTCACTGAACCTGTAACCCAAACCTATAACGAATTCATCATTCCTTATGTCAGCTATCTGATTACTGGTAAGATTGAGGGAAACAGTTCTTGATTTCTTCCATTCCACCCTCGTGGAAAGGCTGTTCTTCCAGTTCATGTCGACATTTATCAGTGGGGAAAACTGCTCATTGATAGTAACAATGTTAATGTCAAATGGTGGTATGTAATTGCTCTGAAGATCCCTTATGCGGCTTATTCCCTCCTCCTCCTCGAAATAGGCCAGGTTCGTGGTAAATGATCCAATTGTATAGGTACTGCGGTACTGATGGTTCAGGTTCACTGAGGTAAAAACCTTCTGCACCAGCGGAAATCTCGAAAGACCGTCAAAGTTAATCCGCCAGTTAGGCATCATGTGAATTGCCGAAGGGAACGGATCAAGCGATACCTTCTCCGGGTCACTCCTGGTATAGGCCGCAAAGAAAGCCGGTATAAGCACTTCCCGGGATGCCAGACCATAACCGCTCTTATATCCCCCTTCAACCGGGGCGCCGGTTACAGGGTCAATATCGGGATTATACAGTGGATCAACTGCTGCCCTCTCCTCTGCGCGCCTGCGGCTTATCACAATGGTGTTATTCCTGAATGACTCGAATGTTGGCGATACATAGTCAGCCTCCTTGCTGATCTTCTCAAAGGCGGTCCCCCAAGAAATAATTGAAATAGTGAAATTGCCGCTGAAAATTGTATTCCTGGTGCTGTCGGGAAAATTGCCATATCTGTCAGCCCGGTAGTAGGATGACATTGTCTCGGCGAACCGCCTGTCAGCATTGAGGTCAATGCGCATACCGGGGAATGGTTCCACTGTACCGCGAACCGTCAGGGTACTTGAGTTTCTTGAGATAGCAGGTATGTTGAGCAGTGTGTCTGTGCTCAGCCAGCCACTTGAGGCTGCCCTGTCGAAGAAATCCTGACTGTTGATCCCGGTAAGAAACCCGAAGCCCGGCACCAGCACGTCATTTACCCTCGCCGATCCGAATAGATCGGTACCCGGAAGGTAGCCCGGCAGAACCTGGCCCTCCTCGAGACGGTAGGTAACGGCCACCGACCTTATCCCCATAAGAGCCCTGATGAAATACTCTCCCCCTATTACCAGGGGATTCCTGCTTCTTGTCAGCCGGCCTTCAATAATGACCCTCACATTCTCGGCATCTTCCGAAGGAGTAAAGGCTATCCGCTGATCGGAAAGGACCTCGAGTTTGCCGCTTAACTGACTGCCGTCAGCCTTCATCATCCTCACAGTAACATCGCGGGTTCTGAGATTATGAACAATGAATCTTCTCTGCCCGGCCCTGAAGGTATTGTTGTTCCTTGTATAGACAACCGTATCTACCCCGGCATTCGGTTTTGGGGCCCCGGGCTGAGTATTTGTTTCAATCCTTTTCAGGAACTTTGATTTACCGTAGAGGGTTGAAAGGTTACCCTGCAGGGTAAGATTGAGATCACTGCTGTTCTTTATGGTGTTCCCGAGGTTAATATTCAGCGAATCATTGAAAATGGGACCGGCAAGCCAGTTGTAGTTCGCCCCGTACCGGATGGTTGAAGTCATCCAGCCCAGCAACGGGATCTTGTTCAGGGGGGGATTGTAATTGACATTTATAAAGTGGTTGTAGTTTACTGTCCTGCCTAAATCCGCAATGTTATTCATAACTGAATCGCGCCATTCACTGTAGTTGTATTCATATCTCTCCCTGTCAACTCCTCCGGGTGGCTCATCAATCCTTGCAATATTTGTAGCCGTGAAATCCACCTTCAGCTGCCTGGTTATATCATATTTGATGTCGAAATAGCGTGTCCACTGAAAATCCTTTCTGAAGGTAGGAGCCACTCTCAGATATGGATTATTAATATTCCTGGTTTTTAACTCATTATAGAACCTGTAGATATCGGTTCTCAATGATATGTGCCGCGGGAAGAGATAGAGATTGAAATCCTTGATCAGCCGGAAAGCCTGACCGTTAAACAGCTTTATCCTGCTGAAAGGAGTGATGTTCCTGGGATTGGCCTCATAGTCATAATTAAGGCCTCCACGGTAGAGCTTCTCAAGATCCAGCTCAGTTTTTGTATTGCTGTTGTATATTTCGCTGTAGGTGTAATTGACTGAGAAATTTGCCGGATCCCACGGTCTGGGCTTCTCTCCCCTGACGGTTATGCCTGCATTGCTGATTGTCAGGGTCTTCCTCCTTGAATAATCCTCAGATATGCTCCTTATTGAATCTCTGACCTCTCGCGTCGGCGCGTCATCAAGGGCCTTCCCGAGGGGTATATCCGGGTCGAGAGGGTTGTACTGGGGCTTGATGCGGCTTTCCGAATAGCCCAGGTATACCGGCAATCTGACACCCGCCTTTTCAGGAAAGAAACGTCCCATTTCGATGTTTGAAGAGGCATCATATCTTATTACCTCCTCCCTGCTCCTTTCGTTCACCTTTTTGTCGATGCTTCCCCATCCGGGCGTGCTGGTCTGTCCAACGAAGTCAATCGATCCCAGGTCGGCCAGCCGTGTCTGAAGATGGGCATTGGCAGCCCATCCGCCGTCTTCAACAAAATCACTGAGTCTCAGTTCATTGATCCACACCTCTCCCGATTTCGGTAAGCCGTCATCGATGCTTAACCTCCTTGTTTTAATAGGATTCCTTACCCCCACCATTATGACTTTGACATTACTGAGGTTCGGATTCCCGGATATGGAGATACGGTGGTCGCCGTTGGGGTAAATGAATACATCTGAAAGGGAGAGATTGGAACCGGGCTCCTGCATAGCCCTGTTCCTTGCCTGCTTGGCGTCCTGAAAAACTGAAAGATCGATATTGAACCTGTTTTCCTCCGGCCATACTATTGCCCTCTGGGCATCATTTTCATTGCTGTATCGCCCCGGAGGCGTCAGCCTGAGTGGAATCTCATACTCATAGAAGTTGCCCTTGTAATCCGATCCTATCCTCAGGAAAACTGTCAGTTCGCCATCCTGAAGGGGTTCCCCTATCAAAGCCTCGCCATGGACCTCCATCCTCAGCCTCCGGTACTGCCTTATGTCGAGACTGACATTTTTGAAGGCCGCCCTGGCATCACCATCCTCAAGGTTATTTACCTTAAGGACCATCGACTGCTCATTCAGCTGCCTGAGCTGTGGATTCTGAGGGTCTACAACCCTGTCGAAGCCGGGAGGCAGCACGTAGTTGACGGGCTCCTTGCCCGCATTCTCCTCAATGCTTACCGATGAGATGTCAAAACTGGCATCCGCCGGATCGGGAGTCGTTATTCTCTCTCCTCCTTCCATGAAGGAAATATTGTATTTCCTCCATTCAGCTCTTACAAGATCGAGCTTGGCGAACCTGAGTATGACCTCTTCGTCGAAATCCCTCATGAACATCCTGACAAACCTTATCGACTTGAAGTCCTGGATAGGTCCTACAATCCTCTCGTAATCAGTTATGGGTACCTTGAACTGGTACCAATTAACCTTCGACTTGGTGCCGTTGGCAAGTGTGGCAGTATATTCTATCTCATCAACAATGTAATTGGAACCTACCCTGAAGTCCTCGGGCCTCAGACTCACCCTGTACTGGTAGTAGCTCTCCGTCTCGCTCAGCGTGTTGTCGCGGTTTATGTCCTCCATGTCAGGCATTGTCGAACCACTTGTGGGGTAGGTCTCCTGCGACATTTCCGAGGTGGGCGAGTTGCCTTCCATGCCGTTGTAACGCTTGTACCTGTCGAGGATGCCTGTCTGCAGCCTGTCATATTCCGAGCTTCTGAAATACCTGAAATCGTCACCCGACGGGTCGGTAAGCAGGTTTGCAAGTACCTCGGGCCTGACAATCTGCCCGGCCTTTTCCAGGAATTCGGCAAAAAAAGAAACTTCATCACCGTTATGGAGTCCGTCAAAACCAACATCCTGGTACCTTCTCGCCTCGGGGTTATTGTCGAAGGCATGCACTACGGCCTGAATGGTCGGAACCCTTCCCCATGCAGTGGTATCCACATTTTTAACATCGGGTGAACCCGGCAGTCCATGCTCAAAACTCTTCCGGGAGTCGCGAAGGATATCCTCCGATATGTTGCCGAGATTAAAATAGAGGTCACCTCCGGTATGCCCCGGGTTCTCCACGAACGGATCCATAAGCCAGAACTTGATGTACTGAATATTGGCAGTCTCGAAGTCGCTGGTAATGATCTCGCGCATCATCCCTCCCCAGCGTGATGACGGATTGTTCAGCAAACCATCCTCATCGATGCCTGCCGAGTACCCCCCCGGCCATGTGTCAAAATTATAGGGGCCCCTCTCCCGTGGATAGAATGCAACATTAAGAACCGCAATATTCGTTGGGATTCCGCTGACACTCTCCTTGAAGGGGAATATTTCCGTTTCAAATATCTCTCTCACAAAATGGCTCGACTGACTGTCGGGGTTCGCCTTTATGTGGCCCGGGGTAGCTGAACCGTTACGCAGGAACAGGGGGTCAACGACATACCACGATATCCTCGCCCTGTTGAAACCACTCACCGGATTATTGTTGAACGAGGACTCAGGGAACAGCATATTCTGACCCTGTGGTATGCTGGCAAGGGTCCATGCATTAAATGACTTGATGTCGAGGGGTATTTCACTGGCCTCGAAGTCATCGATATAGGCATTGCCTGCTGCCGTGATCGCCTTTGAATGGCCCGGGAACAGCCTGGCAACTTCTCCGAAGAAGTTGACCGAAGATGGAGCCTTTGTCTCTATGAGTGGGAGTATGTCTATTGCCTTGGTGAGGAACCGCGATTCGGTCCTGTATGAGGTGTTGAGCCCCAATATGGTGTTGGAAATTGGCTCCTCTCCGAAATTAACCTTCTGGGTATAGGGCCGCTCATTGAGGTGAAGCACCGTTCCCCCGACATTGAAATTTTCTGATATCCTGTAATCGAGGTGTGTGCCAACAAGAGTTTTGGTCTGGATGCCGAAGAACTGATTGCTCTCAACCGAAACCTGTATCGGGGTCTGTGATTCAAGCAGTGCAGTATTAATAATGTTCACCGCGCCCCCGAAATAATCAACGGTAAAGTCAACGTTCTCGGTCAACGGAACGCCCCCGGCCGTCACCTTGATTGCTCCCTGGGGTATGTTTGCCACGTTAAGTCTAATCTCGGAGCCTGAGGATGAGGAGTACTGGCCCTTCAGCATGAATTTACTCTTCTCGGCAATCTGCCTGGCTACAGTCTGTGTCGAGTCATACAACTCCCTGAATACATATTTCGCGGCAATGCGCGGATCATCTATTTTCGACTCGAGATAACTGCCGAATGGTTCCAGCACAGGGAAAATAATTCTTCCCCTGGCCGAGCTGACGGTCACCTCTTCAATGAAGTCGAAGACACCGTCGGGCTCCCTGTCGAGCTGTGAATTGAGGTTGTCGAACCTCATTACCTGCAGGAGGATCATCTCCGAAAGATTCCCGTCAGGCAGGTAGTTAATGGCATTGCCGGTGGCATCATCCTCATAGAGTATATGAAGATCAAAATCCCTGGTCTCTATTCTCCCCGACCCCAGGGAATAGATATTCTTCATCATAAGCTTCCAGGTGGGGAGGCGGGGTGTCAGGGCAGTTCCCTTCAGGAGCTTAAGGATAAGAGCATCGGGCGCACTGATGCCATCAGTAGAAAGCTCACCTACCTTGTATATCTTACCGTTCACCGAATATTCAAAAGCGACGGCAAGCACCTCATCGGCGTTCAGGGCAATGTTAAGAGAGATATAGCCAAGTTGCCTGTTAAGGGTATACTCCCGCTCATTAAGCTGACGTGCATTCTCAATCTTCTCGTAATCCCTGCCTATCTGGAAATAGGGGTATAGTGGCTCAAGGGTTGAAGTTGCCTGGGCAATGTTCCTGACACCCGGGTAATCGGTCTGCAATGACTGGTACATGCCGTTTGCCGAGTTGTCGGGGAACAGCGGTGATCCGGGCGTGGCCTGGAATGAAGGAACCTCATTGTAGATATGTGCCTGATGTTCTGCAAGATCCATCATGGCCAGGATATTTCTGTTGCTGGCCTCGTCAAAACGGCTGGTTTTGTTGGTTATCCAGACCTCTATTCTTTCGATGTTGATACCTGAACTGACCAGGGGGAGCGTCTTCAGCGATTCATCATAGGTATCCCTGAAGTATTGTGAAAGGAAGAAATGCTTGTTGCCCTCATAATCCTCGGCCCTGATCTCAAAATCCTGCAACTGTGCTCCTCCCCTCACGTCTATTACCTGCGATTCGCCCTTCTGCTGCGATGCGACTGCCGTTACCGTCAGCCTGCCGAACTGCATCTCCGTCTTCAGCCCGAAAAGACTGTAACTGCCGGTTATCAGGGTTCCGGGTAAAGGAAGTGTAACATCCCCGGCTTCTATCTTCTTTATGATCTCATCTTCCTTACCCGCATATTCAAGCTTTGTACGGTTCTCAAACTCGAAGAGGGCATCGGTGTTGTAATTGATGCCAAGTTGCATCTTGTCACCTATGGTTCCGGTAACATTCATCTGTATCTTCTGCTGGAAGTCAAATGTCGGAATGGTTCTCAGTCTCTCGCTCAACGCCGGATTCTCGGTATGGGACACGTTAATGCCAAATATCAGTTCTGCGGAACCTTGCGGTATAATATTGATAACATTACTGCCGAATACCTTGTCAAAAGCTTCACCCCCGAACTCAATCTGGGGAATCAGACCCGAGCGGAAAGCTCCCTCCTCGCCTCTGATCCGCGATTGCCAGTAATCGCGCATGGCCCTGTCATATTCATATTTCCTGAATTCTTCCGGACTCATCCTTAAAGGGACGCGGCTGTCAATTCCTCCTATCCTGTTGTAGATTATGTATTCATTCCTTAGAGGGTCGTAGGTAACAGTCCGGTTATAGTTGGAGGGCATCTCCAGAAAAAAGGGAGAGGAGCTTTTCCTGTCCCAGGGTACATTAGGTATATCCTCAAGCTTCAGAACTGACTTCCTCGATGTATCCTGTTGCTGGACAACCTGCGGAAGGGCACCGTAAAGATCAGAAAGGATGACTGACAGGAAGGATATCAGCAAACACAATAAGAGCGACCACAGGCTTATATTTCTCTTTCCTGGTCTCAACCGGCTAATTTCATTTACAAATTCCTGAGCGCCTGCTTTATAAGCTCCTCTACTGTCAGGTTTTCATTTTCTGCCAGTAATTTTTCTATAACTTTAAGTGAGGCGCTCCTGACGAATCCAAGCATCATCAATGCTGATAACGCCTCCTCCCTCATTGTATTGTCCCGGGAGGGTAAAATTCCGGCTGCTGCTGCCACTTTTCCTGTTTTATCCCTTAGATCAACGATTATTCGCTCTGCTGTCTTCATGCCGATACCCTTGATACTTTTCAGAAGATTGACATTGGATTCGGATATTGCCCTTTCAATCTCTGCCGGTTTGAGTGATGAAAGCATCATGCGGGCTGTATTGGGTCCGACGCCATTGACTGAGATAAGAAGCCTGAAAAGTTCCCTTTCGCCCCTGTCGGCAAAACCATACAGCTGATGGGCATCTTCCCTGATGACCTCATGTACGGGCAGGGTAACATCAACGACTCCATCCAGCAGCGAATAGGTATTGAGTGATATGCTGATGAAATATCCTGTGCCGGCATTAGTCTCAATAACCAGGTATGCCGGATTCCGCTCAGTGATCCTTCCCTTGATGTATTCAATCATATTTCTCTGTCATTATTCAACAATTCCGGAGGTAATTCATCGGGACGATCATGCCGGGTGTCAATCTGCTGGTGCATAAGCGGATTGGCAGATATTTCCTTGTGAAGCTGCCGGTTGCGGTAAATGTCGCATGCCACATATATGGCATGCCTGAATGATGACTCCGATGCTTTACCGAGTCCTGCCAGATGAAATGCTGTCCCATGAGCAGGAGAAGTTCTCACCACGGGGAGTCCTGCCGTGAAATTCACCCCCGTGCCCGAAGCCAGCGCCTTAAACGGTATCAGCCCCTGGTCGTGGTACATGGCAAGAATGCCATCATACTTGTTGAATTCGTCCGATCCGAAGAAACCATCAGAAGGAAAAGGTCCGAATGCAAGGACTCCCTCTTTATATGCCTGCTCAATGGCAGGAGTAATTATCTCCTTCTCTTCCCTGCCCAGGAGGCAGTTGTCTCCTGCATGCGGATTGAGGGAGAGAACCGCCAGCCTGGGTTTTCTAACGGCAAAGTCAACTCTTACGGAATCATTTAGCAGATGCAGCTTCCTTACAACTGAGGCTACCGTGATTTGTCCGGCAACCTCCGACAGGGGAATATGGCCAGTGACTGTTCCAATCCTTAATTTGCCTGAGACCATAAGCATCAGCACCTCCTCCTGTTCAAATGCCGACTTAAGGTATTCCGTATGGCCCGGGAAGTTGAATGATTCCGATTGTATGGCATGCTTGTCAATGGGTGCGGTTACAAGCACATCAATCTTGCCAGCCTTCAGGTCGGCAACGGCAGCCTCAAGCGACCTCAGCGCGGCCTCGCCACTCTGCTGCGTCGATTTGCCCAGTTCAACACGCACCTCATCATCAAGGCAGTTAATCATATTTGCCTTACGCGGATTAGCCTCGCCTGGAGTCCTGATGTTATTAAAGCTGAAGTTCTCAATATTCAATGCCTTACGGTGATAAGCCGCCACCTTGGGGG
>JAVEWX010000031.1:0-25334 GCA_034004335.1 Bacteroidales bacterium
CGAGCCGCAGGCGAGCTCACCGGAGGCGTAGCCGAAGGTAAACCCTGAACCCTGAACCTTGAACCCTGAACCCTGAACCCTGAACCCTGAACCCTGAACCCTGAACCTCGAACCTTGAACGAATAACGATATGGTTAAATTTCTTATAAACAGGCCGGTAGCGGTCATAATGACTTTTCTGGCGGTGATGATGCTGGGCATTGTCTCGTCGGGGAGGCTTCCGGTATCGCTGATGCCAGACATCGATATTCCCGAGATAACCGTTTCGGTGAACCGCCCTGATGTATCGGCGAGGGAGATCGAAAACTCAATTGTGGCAGTATTGAGAAGGAACCTGATACAGGTGCCGGGCATCAACGATCTCAAAACGGAGTCGCGCAACGGAAGCGCGATACTGAGACTTTCCTTCCAGTACGGTACCGACATCAACATGGCTTTCATGGAGGTAAATGAGAAGATCGACGCAGCCATGAACGGTCTGCCACGCGACATCCACAGGCCAAGGGTGATAAAGGCGAGTGCCACCGACCTCCCGGTGTTCATGCTGAACCTTGGTCTGAAGGGTGAAGAGGTGAGCGGAGAGGGATTCCTGGAGCTCAGCGAATTTGCCGAAACAGTCATAAGGCGAAGGATTGAGCAGCTTCCCGAAGTAGCCATGGCCGATATAACCGGACAGGTAAGAAGAGAGATATATGTGATTCCCCGCGAGGAAAAAATGAGAAGTCTTGATATCACGGAGAATGACATCAGGGTTGCCATAGAGAGGAATAACATAACCATAGGCAGCATCCTGGTAAAGGACGGCAAGTACCTCTACAATCTTGAATTCAGCTCATACCTGAGGGACCTCGATGACATAAGGAACATTTTCATCAGGGCAGGCGACAGGATAGTCCGACTTGAAGAAGTTGCCGAAACGGGTATCAGGGAGGAACTACCAACAGGTTCATACTATAATGGCGACAAGAGATCGGTGATACTGGCTATAATAAAGCAGAGCACAGCACGTATGTCTGACCTGGAGAAACAGCTCGACAATCTTCTTGGTCAGTTTCGAAGCGATTATCCCCGGATCGAATTCGAGATAAGTCAGGACCAGACAACCATACTCGACTTCTCCCTGTCAAATCTTAAGCAGAACCTTATTGCGGGGGGAACACTGGCCTTCCTGCTTATGTTTCTCTTCCTGAGAGATGCCAAATCGCCCCTTCTCGTCGGACTGAGCATCCCGGCATCGCTGGTGGTAAGCCTGCTCTTCTTCCATATTGCAGGTCTTTCGGTAAATATAATATCATTGTCGGGACTCATACTGGGTGTCGGCATGATGATCGACAACTCCATAATCGTTACCGACAACATCTGCCAGTATATTGACAGGGGGGAACCGTTGCCGGCGGCCTGCATCAAGGGTACCAACGAGGTAATACGGCCGCTTATTTCTTCTGTACTGACAACCTGTGCAGTGTTCATACCCCTGATCTTCCTTAGCGGCATGGCCGGGGCCCTCTTCTACGACCAGGCCATAGCCATAACCATAGGTCTGCTGGTATCGCTGGTAGTGGCCATAACCCTTCTTCCTGTGGTGTACAGGCTGCTATATCTCAGTGGCAGAGAAGGCACTCTAACCAGGCTCATCAGGAAGATAAGCTTTCGCCACATAGAAAACAGCTATGAAAAGGGTATGCGGTACTTTTTCAGGGTGAAGGGACTGATGCTGGCAGGTTTCTTCCTCGTGCTGGCGCTTATGGTGTTCATGTTTATGTTCATTGAAAAGGAGAAGTTCCCCGCAGTGAGGCATAATGAGATTGTCCTTTCGGTTGACTGGAACGAGAATATTGACATCGAGGAGAACAGAAGAAGGGTGTATGAGGTGCTCTCTCCCTACAGGGATGAGATACTGCAGATAAATGCATTTATCGGGGAACAGCAGTTTCTTTTCAGCAGGGGCTATGAGCAGAGTTACACCGAAGCAAAGGTTTACATAAGGGTGTCAGGCTTCGAAGCCACGGAGCGAATCGAACGGACCCTCGCGGGCGGACTGCTGGAACTCTATCCTGCAGCCATGGCTTCAGTAGCAGCCCAGGAAAATATATTCGAGAAGCTTTTCTCAGCCGATGAGATACCACTGATGGCAGAGGTAAGCCTCCTTAAGGAGAAGCAGGTGCCGGAAGTGGAAAGAATGATCGAAATAATTGATATACTCTCCCTTAAATATCCGGATGCTGGCATCTCCTACCCTGCCCTGGAAGACAAGGTCATCATACGACTCGATCCTGAAAAAATGCTGCTCTATGATCTGTCTGCAACAACCGTCTACAACAGGCTTCGCACAGCGTTCAACGAGAATCATGCCGGTGAGCTGAGATCATCGAGTGAGGTGCTGGCAATTAAGATTGGCGAAAAGGAAAAGAGCATAAATGAGATTATATCATTCAGCACTGTTGTCAACAGCAGGGGTGTGGAAATACCTGTAAGTGAGGTTGCCAGGGCTGAGAGGATGCATGGTTACAAGACCATAGCCGGAGGTATGTATTCGGAATATGTACCGCTGGCCATGGACTTCTCTACCCGTTCACCGGCAAGGCTGACAAGGGAGATCAGGAGCCTACTGGCCGAAAACCCAGATATAGACGTAAAGTTCTCGGGGGCTCTCATAACGGGACAGCAAACCTTCAGGGAACTGACCATAGTACTGGCTATAGCCCTGCTGTTGCTATTCTTCATACTGGCAGCCCAGTTCGAGTCATTGCTATTACCACTTATAGTACTGATAGAAATTCCAATCGATATTGCCGGGGCGCTGGTATTGCTGCTGCTCTTCGGCGAAACCCTCAACCTTATGTCGATGATAGGGCTGATTGTGATGTCGGGTATTATAATCAACGACTCGATTCTGAAAATAGACACAATCAACAGGTTGAGAATAGAGGGTATGCCGGTAATGGATTCGATATACACCGGGGGCAGCAGGAGGCTCAAGCCCATCATCATGACAAGTCTGACAACCATACTGGCAACCGTGTTTTTCATATTCGGCAACGACATAGGATCTGAATTGCAGAAACCCCTGGCCCTGGCCGTCATAGGGGGTATGTCGCTCGGAACCTTCGTCAGCCTTTACTTTATTCCGCTGGCATACTGGGCACTGTACGGTCGCAGTACAAAGGGGGCATAGTAATTGGGTTATCGGTATTACTCTCTTCGGTCGTGAGGTCGCCCGGCTATCGCCGATCTCGGTTCGGTGGTCGGCAAACGGAGCGATTTCGCCGCTGATGGAGTCTGGTGCCAGGTAATAGGGTAATCGGGATTAAGTAACCGGTGATAGGTGCGGCTGCTTCGCACATGGAGCTTGGAGATAAAAAAAGGGCACCTCACAGAAGTGGTGCCCTTTTTCTTCTTACTATTGTCAGTCTTTTATTAGACTACCTCGCAGATAGTTATTTCTGCTCTTCGGTTTTCTCACCTGCATTCTTTACGTAGTAGTCGAGCCAGGCAATCCATCTTGCCCACATGTCGAGCTGGGTCTCCTTGCCTGCCGGACCGTGGTCCTCGTAGGGATAAATGTACAACGCAGCGGGCTTGTCAAGACCGTTGAGTGCCATGAACATCCTCTCTGAGTTGATGAGCCAGGTACCGACGTTGTTGTCATCGCCGCCATGGTACATCAGTAGAGCACCTGTCATACGCTCTGCCCACAGTATCGGTGACATTGCCAGGTATGTCTCCCTTGCTTCCCAAAAGCTTCGCCTTTCGCTCTGGAAGGTCATGGGGGTAAGCGTCCTGTTATAGGCTCCATCACCAGCAATACCTGCCTTGAAGAATGGGGTATGAACCATTGAGTTGGCTGTGCTGAAGGCACCGTAGCTATGTCCGCCAAGGGCCAGACGGCTGCGATCGATAAATCCCTTTTCTGAAAGGACATCGATAATTGCCGTCCAGTTATTAAGAATGTCGATGACATAAAAATCATTCATCCTTCCCGTTGGTCCCACTATCGGGAAATCAGGCTCTATGAATGCATACCCGAATAGTGTCAGCATTTTCATGGAGCGGATACTCGTCGACCTGAAACTGTTGATGTTGGTAGTGCGTTTACCCCTGTCATAAGACTCCTGATCGGTATACTCGCTCGGGTAGAACCAGAACATGGCAGGCAGTTTTTCGCCGTTCCAGTTTCTTGGCATATACACATGTGCATAGAATTTGTAGCCATCGGCTCTCTCAATCTCAACGCGGTGATACTGGGCATTTGTTGCGTCGGGGGCGAAGTCAACGTTATTTGTCAGTCTCGTCTCGGTTCCAGCCTTAATGTCCTTCAGGTAGTAGTCAGCAATAACCGTGGGAGCTTCGCGGGAAATAATAACCTTGTTGAAGTCGACGTCGAGTACTACTGATACACGTTCGAAGAAGTTGGCGGAACTCTCGAACAGCCTTGTCTTCTCACCCGTCTTGAGCTCAACCCTGTCAACAAAAGGCTGCGGAGCATTCTCCTTCCACTCCTTATCATATTTGGTCCCGGAGAGATACACATATTTCTTGTCTGATGACAGCATTATCACCCTCTCCCCTGATTCCTCTTCCGTCCTGCTCATCAACGAACCGGGGTTCTCATAGAAATCGGCAGTACGATATTTGTATATGGTATACTTCTTATCGGGTTCATTCAGGAAAACGGCAAATACATGACTCTGGCCGCTGGCCGACTCGGTAATGAAGAGAATCTGGCAGTCAGCAGAGTAGTCGAGACCCGATATCTGAGTTTCACTTTCATAGATAACTTTTGCATCATTTTCACCATAGGGAGGCAGCCACTGATATACCCTGTCCATCCTTCTTACCTGAGGCTGACGTGCCCTTCCGGCAGTATCGGCCGGTGCAGCCGTGCTGTCAGCAGGTCTCCTGGGAGGAGCCGGGTCGCGCATCATGTAGCTCATACCCACACCATCGGGCCTCCACCTGAGCGAACGCTTCTGAGGCTCTGCCTGGGCAGCATCCTGACTGTCATCGTCTGGATTAGTGGGCCTTTGACCCGTCCCGCCGGATCCTTCACGCAATTCACGCTTACTGATTTCAGAAAGCACCTTGCCGTTAATATCCCATAATTCTGATACATTACCGAAAGAACTCGTCGGTACAATGTTTGAGAAAGGCTTAAGCATCGTAGTAACCCTAAGGTAATTGCCATCAGGAGCTAAATCAATCGAAGAATACATTGCGGGGGTTCCTATATTCTTAATTTCCTTTGGCTTCTCTGCATTGATCCTGACGATCTGCCCTGTAGTATAATACTCAAGCTGAGCCTCATCATAGGAATCTTCCAGAAGGTGGACCACTGTTCGGAGGGAGGTATTACCCGGTTTTGTAAGCCTTACTCTCAAATGGTTTTCGTGCACAAATTGCTTGGGCTCCGGCATCCTTTTCTCAGGTATCAGCACTGTAAGAATGTACTTTCCATCAGCCGACCATCCGAATGAAGTATTAAGTGTCGCAAGCACAGGTCTGGGTGTAATTTTTGTCGACCGGCCGGTAGCAACATCAGCTATATAAATATGGGTTGCATCGGGGAAGTGAGCTAAATAGGCTATTTTCTTGCCATCGGAAGACCATCTCGCGCCGGAGACCCTGGAGTTTGCAGGTATTGGAATATTGCGTACCGTACCACCTCCGGCAGGCCTTAATTCAATACCAACGGAACCTCCCGTTGTGAGTGATCGCGACCTGTTGGCAACAAGGTCGACCACTACACCACCAAGGTTTTTATAGGGCCGTCCCATCCTTTCCACAGGAGTAAGGCCATCGCCTTTCAGGCTCATGAACCAGGTGCGGTCGGGGCTCAGATTGGAAAAGGATACATTCTCATGGCGTGGTGCCAGAACAAAATTTCTGAGGACCTCCGGAGGATCCTGGTATCCCTTTTTGGAGAACATCTCTACCTGGGCTGTAACATTGACCGCCATCAGGATTGAAACTGCAATCAGCAGGCAAAATTTGAATAATCTGTTTTTCATGTGTAATTGATTTTAATTGTAATTTCTATGGCCTTTCGGAACCTGCTTGTCATTCCTTTTGAATTTATTTTCTCTTTTATCTAAAAACATGCAGCTTCCATAATACTCAAATTCAATTCATTGTCAAAGGATCACCATTCCCCTATTTGTCAAACCACTGATCCTGAATCAAATGGAAAGGTACTTCCTCTGACCTGCCATCGACAACCAGTCTTATGGTGTAATTGCCCGGACGGGCTGATGAGGAGGCTGCACGTGCCATGGTCCGGGGTGCTGTTTCTGCTCCTGCTGCAGCGGCGGCAGGGGGACGAACCGTATAGTTCCAGAGTACACGATTTACTCCCTTTGTCTTTGGTCCTTCAGATTCAAAGATCACCCTCACACCATCGAGAACCTGCACTTTGACACTGCCTGCATCACTCTTAAGATAATAGTATACCTGCGCAGCAACAGGCTCGCTTTCACCAGCATAGTTGAGCGTAGAACTGTTATTATTGCTTGTTCTTTGCCATTTCACACGCGGTTCCACTTTGAAAAGGTGGAAGTTTTTGGCGAGCAGGTCGTTGTTTATCTCCCTCAGATAACTTATGTCAGCTATGAAGAGGCTCCTGCCGTGAGTTGCAACGATAAGGTCATTTTCACGGGGATGTATCTTCAGATCCTCAACCGGATTGTTCGGCATATTGTTTCTGAACCTGTTCCATACAGCACCTGCGTCGACACTTACATAGACAGCCTTGGTGGAACCTACAAAGAGAAGATTCGGATTTTCGGGGTGCTCGCGTATGACACACAGCGACTCATCTTTAGGCAGATTAGAGGCTATAGATTTCCATGTCTTGCCATAATCGGTTGTTTTGTACACAAAGGGGCGAAAATCATCATGACGGAGACCGGTTATTGTAATATAGGCAACGGCTGCATCGGCATTTGAGGTCTCAACCCTCGATACCCAGTAACCCGGGTGGCCCGGTATATTTGCAGTGACATCGTTCCATGTCGTTCCGCCGTCGGGTGTTACCCACACCTTGCCATCGTCAGTGCCAACCCACAGGACACCCTCCTTCGCCGGAGATTCCTCCATAGTTACGATTGTGCAGTACTGAATGTTGCCGGTACCCTGTATCTTTGCCTCATCCTGCGTAGTAAGGTCTCCGCTTATCTCTTCCCATACCTCTCCCTGGTTTCTTGAGCGCACTACCTTGTTACCTGCATGGTATATAGTCTTACTGTTATGAGGACTGACCACAATAGGCGCATTCCATGCCCAGCGGTCCATACTGCGGTACCTTATCGACTTGCTTTCGCCGGTCTTCTGATCGATTCTCGAAATGGGCCCAAACTGTGACTCGTTGTACAGCCAGCGACTATCGGCCCAGTCAACCACGTTGTACATACCATCACCTCCGCCGACCGATTTCCAGTCCTCAAGTCTTATGGCACCTCCGTCTCTCTTTGTTGAGGGACCCTTAACGGAACCGTTGTCCTGAAGTCCTCCGTATACATTGTAGGGATAATCAAAATCAAATCCTACGGCCACGAACTGTCCAACCGGCATGAAATCGGGATGAAACCAGTTCAGGCCGCCGTCCCAGGTAACCCCGAATCCATGGTCATAGCCCAGCAACATATGCTTTGAGTTGGCCGGATTTATCCACATTCCGTGATTGTCGCCGCCGAACCTGAAGGGTGTTCTCCACTCCTTGCCCCCGTCAATGGTTTCGAACATACCGACACTGACCACATATACATGATCGGGATCTTTTGGGTCAATTCTTACCTGCATATAGTAGTAGCCGGGACCTCCGCCTATTTCCCTCCCGTCGGGACTAACCTTCCTCCAGGTCTGGCCCTTGTTGTCGGAACGGTACATCTCGGCTCCCTTCTCCCTGCCTGTGGGAGGTATGCCGTTAAGTAACTGATTGTATCTTACTTCATCAGACACCCCGTCGATGTTACAATTCTCAATATTGGCATAGACTATGTTCGGATTGGAACGCGAGACATCGATTCCGATCTTGCCAAGCATGCCTCCGGGAAGACCATTCGTGAGCTTTACCCACTTGTTACCCCCGTCGGTAGTCTTGTAAATACCGCTGCCAGGCCCGCCATTGTTGAAGGTCCATGGCTTTCTAACCTTGTCATAGGCAGCAGCGTAAAGAATATTGGGATTTGAAAGGTCGATAGCAAGGTCAACCACTCCTATATGCTTTCCATTGCTGGTAATCTCAAGAACCCTCTTCCAGCTCTTTCCTCCGTCAGTGGTCTTGTAAACACCCCTCTCATCGTTTTCAGAATAGAGAGGGCCAAGGGATGCAACCCAGACAGTATTGGGATTTTTGGGATGGATAATTATCCTTCCTATATGCTGGCTGTTACGCAATCCCATATTTTGCCAGGTTTTACCCCCGTCAACCGACTTGTATATGCCATCGCCGTAGTATGAAGTACGGCTGTTGTTGGCCTCACCGGTTCCCACCCATACAATGTCGGGGTTATTCTGGTCGATGGCCACATCGCCAATGCATATCACTCCCTGGTTATCGAACACAGGCTCCAAGGTAATGCCGTTATTAACTGTCTTCCAGAGGCCTCCGGAAGCAAGAGCAGCATAGAAGATGGAGGGATTCTTTTCATATACGGCAAAGTCGACAAATCTCCCTCCTTGACGGGTGGAGCCTATTGAGCGATACCTTGCAGCACCGAGGATTTCATCCCCTAAAGCCTGCGAAAACAGGTTTGCGGGGGCCATGACAACTGCCATCAGGATGGTCATAAAAAACATGCCCGCCCCGGTGGTGAAGAGGTTCTTTTTCATAGATCGGTTCAGTTTGGTTTAACTTGCAGCAATTTAGGAAGTTTTTTGTTTGCTGATCAGCATGTAAAGGGTGTTATTTTCACATTTAACAGCTTTTAACGTTTGCCTTTCGCCCCGGGTTGTCCGATACTGCAGGGACACTGAAAATATTACATTGAGTAATAAATTTTGTTGTCAGTCGCAATGAATGACTAATTTTGGCGAAAATCAGGTTGAAGAAATCCCATTCCTATGGACTGGAACACCGAAGAGCAAAAGATTCTCAGGAAAATGAGTGATCCACTGGTTATCCAGGATTTTCTCGATAACATCGATTACAATCCATCATATGAATGCAGGTCGCCCCGTCATGTGCTCAGCAAAAGGTCGGCACATTGTTTCGAAGGAGCACTCTTCGCAGCTGCTGCCCTGCAGTATAATGGTTACCCCCCGCTCATCGCAGACCTCAGGGCAGAAAATGACGACGATCATGTGATAGCTGTTTTCAGAAGGGACAGGCTATGGGGAGCTGTGGCCAAATCAAATTTTACGACACTTCGCTTCAGGGAACCTGTTTACAGAACGGTAAGGGAACTGGTAATGTCCTATTTTGATTTCTATTTCAACATATATGGTGTCAAATCGCTGAGATCATACTCCCTGCCCCTTGATCTCAGAATCTATGATTCAAAATACTGGCAGACCACCGATGACGATCTTGAGTACATAGGTGACAAACTCGACTCCGTCAGGCATTACCCTGTCGCTCCCCCGGAAACCATCGCACATCTCGGGAAGGCAACAGAGATCATGCTCAGGGCCGGGATGCTAGGCTCAAATGAAGAAGGATTATACAAACCGAAGAAATAATAAACCCGGGAACCAATGGATGACAATAAAGCTAAAATATCCTCAATGATTGCCGAATCGGTTAAGGTCCACGAGGACATGCTCGGGTCGGAGCGCCTGAAGGAATCGCTGGCAGCACTGGCAATAAAGTGTGCAGAGTGTCTGAAGTCAGGGGGGAAAATACTGTTAGCAGGCAACGGAGGCAGCGCAGCCGATTCGCAGCACCTGGCCGCAGAACTGGTCAACAGGTTCATGCATAACCGGAAAGCCCTGGCAGCCCTGGCGCTCACTACCGACACCTCAGTCCTTACCTCAATAGGCAATGATGCCGGCTTTGCCAATATTTTTTCACGACAGGTTGAGGCACTCGGCAACAAGGGCGACATTCTCATTGTGCTTTCCACATCAGGAACCTCCCCCAATGTTAAATCGGCAGTTGATTGCGCCCGCAATAAGGGAATGCACACGGCAGCTTTTACCGGTGCGGCAGGAGGTCCCCTTACGGAAAGGTGCGACCGGGTAATCTCCATACCCTCACACAGCACCCCGCGTATTCAGGAGGGACATATCCTTGCGGGTCATATCCTTTGTGCACTGATTGAAGAGGCTATGCTCTGATATTATATTTGTTCGACTTTTTATTGACCTATCAGGGTCTATCGGTCAATTACTTATCATACCATACCCGTTAATCGGTCGAAAAAGTCAGCTTTTCTTTCAAACATTTTTCTATCTTTGGCTACGGTTGAATCTTCAGGCGATATGGAGGGTACCATATTGCCCTGGTATATGTATTCCGTACACTTGAAGATATGGATATAAACGGTAAAGCTTTCAGGGCTTTTCGCGACAGAGAGGAGGCGCTCAGCAGGCAATATGATGAAACGCGTGCTGCCCGTCAGCATTCCAAGGGAAAACTGACTGCATGGGAAAGGATCGATCTGCTCTTCGACAGCGACACTTTCGAGGAAATTGATGCCTATGTAACCCCTTCAGCCACTGAAGTGGAGTTCGGCAAGGTGGAGAAGGCCTATGGTGACGGAGTCATTGCCGGGCACGGGAAAATTAACGGTCGGCTCGTTTTTGCCTATGCACAGGATTTCACAGTAATGGGCGGATCACTGGGCATTGTACATGCCCGGAAAATAGCCAAGATACAGGAGATGGCTCTTAAGATGGGAGCTCCGGTGATTGGCATCATGGATTCGGGAGGCGCAAGGATACAGGAGGGCATAGCCAGCCTGAGCGGATATGCGACCATCTTTCACAACATTATAAGCTCATCGGGGATAATCCCCCAGATATCAGTCATTATGGGTCCGGCTGCAGGGGGTGCCGTATACTCCCCTGCCCTGACCGATTTCGTATTCATGACCAGTCAAACCAGCTACATGTTCGTTACGGGACCCAATGTAGTAAAAGAGGTTCTTAATGAAGATGTTACCTTCGAGGAGCTGGGTGGTGCCGCGATACACGCCACCAGGAGCGGTGTGGCCCATATGATCTACGATGATGAGGAGAATACCATATTGGCACTTAAGAAATTCCTGTCATACCTGCCGTCCAACAATCTCGAGAATCCCCCGCAGCTTCAGGATGAGGGCCTGGTTCCCGACATAAACCCGAAGCTGAGGGATATAGTGCCTGACGATCCCAACAAGGGATATGATGTTAGGGACGTGATAATCAACATAGTAGACAAAAACAGCTTCTTTGAAACTGCCGAGATGTTTGCAGGGAGCCTGGTAACCGGCCTGGCCCGCCTTAATGGTAAAACCATCGCCGTGGTGGCCAACCAGCCCAAGGTGCTTGCCGGTGTGCTCGACATCGACTCATCAACAAAGGGGGCAAGGTTCATAAGGTTCTGCGATGCCTTCAACATACCGATACTGACACTCGAGGATGTACCCGGCTTCCTCCCTGGCATCGACCAGGAACATGCCGGGATAATAAGGCACGGAGCCAAGATGCTATTTGCCTATGCCGAGGCCACAGTTCCCAAAATAACCGTCATACTGAGAAAGGCATATGGCGGAGCCTATATAGTGATGAACAGCAAGAACCTCGGGGGCGATTTCAACTTTGCATGGCCGACGGCAGAAATTGCGGTGATGGGGCCCGACGGGGCAGTGGCTATTCTCTACCGACGCGAACTGGCAGAGGCTGCCGACCCGGTTGCATTGAAAAAGGAGCTTGTCAAAAAATACAGGGAAAAGGTGGCTAATCCCTTCATTGCTGATGAACAGGGTTATGTCGATGAGGTTATCGACCCGGCTGTGACAAGAAAGAAAATAATATCGGCTTTCGAGGCTCTGAGCAATAAGTGGGTAAAGGCGCCGGCAAGGAAACATGGAAATATGCCTCTGTAAAAGGCATGGGTTGGCAGCTACGCTGCCGCATGGAGCATGGAACATGGGGCATGGAGCATAGGGCATGGAGCATGGAGCATGGGGCATGGGGTAATCGGTGATCGGTAGTCGGTAGTCGGTAGTCGGTAGTCGGTAGTCGGTAGTCGGTAAAACCCCGTAGGGGTTGGATATCAATAGAAAAGGGGCATGCCCCCGTTTGAGAGCCTCGCAGAGAATTTTTAAGGAAGACAAAAGACAAAAGGTAAAAGTAAAAGTAAACAAGGAGAAAGGAAAAGGGGTAAGTGATCGACAAAACCCCGTAGGGGTTGGATATCAATAGAGAATGGGGCCTCTCTTACCTGAATAATCGCATAGTGGAAGATTCAGGTATTTGTAATTGATAATATGATAATAACATAATATGGGAATAAAGCGTATTCTGATCGCAAACAGGGGAGAGATAGCTGTCAGGATTATGCGGACGGCGAAAAGGATGGGCATCGAGACCGTTGCCATCAGGACACACCTTGAGCCGGGGGCCATGTACCTCGATTATGCAGATATTGTCCATGACCTGTCGGATGAGGAATCTGAGATATCCGTATTCCTCGACATTGAGAGGCTGATAGCTATAGCCATTACAACGAATTGCGATGCCCTGCATCCGGGATACGGTTTCCTTACCGAGAATCCATACTTTGCCCAGAAATGCAATGGCAGAAGCATTAAATTCATTGGTCCCTCACCCGATTCAATATACAAGATGGGAAACAAAACCGTTGCGAAGCAGATCGCAGCTGCCAATGGTATCCCCATGGCATCGGGCAGCAACGGAAACATCAGCAACGAAATTGACGCTGTCAGGATAGCCGGCACAATTGGCTATCCGGTGATCATCAAGGCAGCCTCCGGAGGAGGTGGCAGGGGCATGAGGATAGTAAGATCGGATGCCGAAATGGAGAAGATGTTCATCCTGGCAAGCCGTGAGGCCGAAAAGGCATTCAACGACCCTTCGGTATTCATAGAAAAGTTTATCGAAAATCCTAAACATATTGAATTTCAAATACTTGGAGATACTCATGGAAACATAGTTCACCTGGGTGAGCGTGAGTGTTCAATACAGCGAAAGCACCAGAAGCTTGTTGAGGAGGCCCCCTCCCCTGCCCTCACCAGGGAACTGAGGAATAAGATGGGATTAATGGCGGTGAAAATTGCCCGGGCCGTTAACTACCATTCGGCGGGAACCGTGGAATTCCTTCTTGATGCTGACAGGAACTTCTACTTCATGGAGATGAATACCCGCATACAGGTTGAGCATCCGGTAACTGAAATCATCACGGGAATTGACCTTGTTGAGTGGCAGATAAGAATAGCCGACGGTGAGAAGATACCTTTCGCTCAGAAAGAGATCAGGCTGAAGGGATGGGCCGTGGAATGCCGTATAAACGCCGAGGATGTCCAGGCCGGCTTTGCCCCCGACCCGGGTAAGATAGAAAAGATACTGATGCCGGCCGACGATTATGTGAGAGTAGACACGGGTGTGCGGGAAAACTCGGTTATTGTATCGGGCTACGACTCAATGATAGCAAAGCTCATCGTTAAGGGATCTGACAGGAAGGAGGCCATGAAGAACCTTAAACTAGCCCTGGACAAGGTATGGATAAAGGGATGCAAGACTACCCTTCCATTCTTCCGGATGCTTGTCAGGAACCAGAAATTCCTTTCGGGTGACTATACAACGGCTTTCCTCGAGAAGGATGTCGACCAGTATCATTACAACAGTGAATATGAGGAGAAGATTGCAGCATGGCTTGCCGTCAAGCTTTTTATTGAGGAGAATTACGGCTCTCAGACCGAAGAAACGACCAGGGAGGGCATGAGTGATATGAGTCCATGGCTGCTCAACAAACGACTAAAACAGTTTTGAGAAGGGCATTATGGCAGAGAAGATAAAATACAGAAAGTTGTATGCCCTGAATTCAGGGAGGGGTAAGCACACTTTCAGCATCCCTTTGCGCGACAGCATCAGGATTGGTAAGAGAAACTACCCAGTAACAATTCGGGCGGACGAAAAACACGGCACATACATACTCTGGAAAAACCGTAAATACCCCGTTGAGGTGGTCAGATCGCGGCAAAACAGGTATGAGATATTGTTCAACGATGTCGGGTACACATTCACCATTGAGACACCATTCTCACTGAAGCGCAGGGTATTCCTGAGTTCATCGGTACAGGGCAGGGGTACGGAGTACATCAAGGCTCCCATGCCCGGGAAGATAATTGACGTGCCGGCCAGGGAGAACGGGCAGGTATCGAGGGGCGAGGCTGTAGTGATCCTCGAAGCCATGAAGATGCAAAATGAAATTCAGTCACCGGTTGAAGGGACCGTTAAGCGAATCCTCATCAAACCGGGGATGAATGTTGTGAAGGATGAGGTTCTTGTTGAAATAGAACCGGCCGAGAAACAGCGAAGGCGCTGAATATCAACGCCCCCGCAATCCTTAAATCACTTTATTAACTCTGCGTTGTCTATTTTGCTGGTGCCTCTTCAAGAGTCCTGACAAGAAAATCCCAGAACTTCTGTACAGTGGCTATGTTCACCTTCTCATCGGGTGAGTGAGGATGCCTGATTGTCGGTCCGAATGATATCATATCAAGTCCCGGGTAAACTCCACCGATTATTCCACATTCCAGTCCTGCATGGACTGCTTTGGTTTCGGGCACTACACCATACATCTTCTTGTATACATCCTGCATGGTTTTAAGAATATCCGACTTCATATTGGGCTTCCAGCCCGGATAGCTTCCGTCGAGGGTAACCTTTGCATCAATAAGGTGGAACCCTGCGGCTATCTTCCATGCCGTAGCCTCCTTGGCGCTGTCTACCGAGCTGCGCGTCAGGCACATGCTGCTGAACCTGCCGGCAGCACATTTCACTATTGCAAGGTTATTTGATGTTTCCACCAGACCGGGCATCGAAACGCTCATCCTCATAACGCCGTTGGGACATATATATACCGCACGTATTATCATATACTGATCCTTCTGATCCATTACCTTCCCGGGCATTTCTGTCTTATCCGCAGCAAATACAAGATCAGGCTCCGTATCTGAAAATTCATTGCGATACATCGAATTATAGCCTTCCACAAACTTTTCGAAAGCGGCTGTCTTATCCTTGGGAACACAAATAATGGCATGGCCTTCCCTTGGTATTGCATTGCGCAGGTCACCTCCCATTGCCTCGGCTAAATGTATTTTGTAATCCGACTCAGCCTGCATCAGGAACCTGAAAAGGAGTTTATTGGCATTGGCCCTGCCCATGTTAATGTCCATGCCCGAGTGACCACCCTTCAAACCCTTGATTACAACCCTGTAGGCAGTCATTCCGGCGGGAGTAGTTACCTCTTTATAGTCTTTGGCGGCACTGACGTTAATTCCGCCGGCGCAACCCACGTACAATTCACCCTCATCTTCCGAATCGAGGTTCATCATTATCGTTCCCGTGAGAATCCCTGGCTGGAGATTATTGGCACCTGTCATGCCGGTCTCTTCGTCAATGGTAAAAAGGGCTTCCACCTGCCCGTGTTTCAGGTTCTTATCGGCCAGCACTGCCATTGTGGCGGCAACACCTATGCCGTTATCCGATCCGAGGGTTGTACCCCTGGCCTTAACCCATTCACCATCGATATAGGGCTTCAGAGGATCCTTCTCAAAATCATGTACGGTATCGTTGTTCTTTTGAGGTACCATGTCGAGATGCGACTGAAGGATTATGCCCTTGCGTTTTTCCATACCCTTGGTAGCGGGTTTCCTGATAATGACATTACCCACCTTGTCGGTAATGGTCTCCAGTCCATGCTTTCTGCCAAAGTCAACAACATAATCGACCATCTTCTTTTCCTTCTTCGAAGGGTGCGGTATCTGTGTAATCTCGAAGAAATAGTTCCAAAGTGCCGCAGGCTTAAGATTTTTAATTTCGCTCATTGATATAAGGTTTTATTAGTTAGTATTCTTTACAAGCCATAAATGTAGGAAAAAAAATGTTACGGGTGCAGGGTTCAGGGTGCAGGGTTCAAGGTTCAGGGTGTAAGACGAACAATGATACTATTGTTTTGAAAGACAAGGCGTAGCTCGTTGAGACAGGGCTAATCTCGTAATTACCGATTACCTATGACCGAACACTGATTACCTGATACCGGTCACTCAACCGAGCCCGGCGAAAGTCTGGCAAGTTCACGACCGAAGGGAGTAATACCTGATGCCGGATATAATTTTCTGTTTCCTGGTACCTGGTACCTGATACCTGGTACCTGACACCTATTTCCTGATCATTGTGAGTATCATCTTAAACCTTTCCACTGCCTTTACGGCGTGCGGGATGTTGGCAGGCATTATGATACTTTTGCCGGCTGTCACCTCGAAGGGTTTGCCCCCGATAATAATCTGTCCTGTGCCATCAACCACCTGAATAAGAGCATCGAACGGGGCGGTGTGCTCACTGAGAGCCTCATCCTTATCGAAGGCAAAAAGAGAGATATTGCCTGTCTCCTTCTTCAGTACAGTCTTGCTTACTATTGCTCCCGCGGCATAGTCAACCGATGAGGCGAAGCTGAATACCTCGCCCTTAACAAATTCATTCTTTTCCATTATTATTTTGATTGATCTCAAAAGTTAACATTGTTGCCCGCTAAAGGTTCATTTTGGGGCTAAATGTAAAACAATGGCTCCGATCAGCACAATGATCTTAAGACATACTTACTTCCAGCTTCTGTAAGGATTACTGATCAGCGCTGAGTTAAAATAGCGTGAATCGCCTGTAACCTCTTCACCGATCCAGCCGGGACGATCGAACGGTTCCTCTTCCGATGATAGCTCCACTTCAGCCAGTATGAGGCCTTCGTTCTCCCCGTGGAATTCGTCGACCTCAAAAACATGTTTGCCTTTCTTTACTTCGTACCGGGTTTTGTCAATTAAACCCGGCTCACATATTTTGAGCAGTTCATCAGCTTCAGAAACCGGTATCTCCTGCTCCCACTCATAACGGGTAACACCCGATACGTTGCTGATACCCTTGATAGTTAAGAAACCCTTGTCTCCCTTTATGCGAACCCTTACCGTGCGTTCGGGCACCAATGAAAGATAACCCTGGGTTATCCTGGTAGCCCTCGTCGATTCACACTTAAAATCACCTTTAACCAGGAATTTTCTCTCAATTTCCTGTGCCATGGTTGCAGTAAGTTCTCTAGTCAGCAAATTCCCTTAGCAGGAAATCAACCCATTTTCGCATTCGTTCCTCAGACTTGTCAGCCTCGAACTCCTCATCAATAGGGAGACCCACAAACATTCCCCCTGCCAGCGCTTTTGAATCGGTGAACTGATATCCGGCAGGATCAACCTTCCCTATAGTGTCGACACCCTTTTTCTGAAGTATCTCATATATCTCACCCATGGCATCTACGAAATGACCGGCATACCTTATATGGTCGCCCAGACCAAAAAGGGCTATCTTCTTTCCCTTAAGCTCAGCCTCCGCCAGCTCGTTGATAAAGGTAAACCATCCGCTCCTGACCTGTTCCCCGTCCCATGTTTCCATACCAATTGTTGAGGTGCCAAATATTATGTTATCATACTTCCCTATCGTTTTCCTGTCAGAGTCCCGCACTTTAATCAGATCACACCTGTCCCTTCCGATCATTTCCCAAAGCCGTTCGGCGATTTTTTCTGTCTTGCCACCTACAGGACCATAAAATAATGCTGTTCGTTTCATGCTATTGTTTTTATTTGTTCTGCAATATATCTAAAAAAAGCCACTCTGTCAATCTTAACAGAGTGGCTTATAAAAAGTTCATCGGTTTACTGCACGGATATCCTACGATGGTTTCGCCCCCGACGGCAGTTCGAGTCCGTAACCCTGTCTCTTGTCGGCCTGTTTCAGCTTGAATGCCAGGAATATCGATATAACTCCGCAAAGCACAAGCACCAGTATGGGTATAGTATAATTATAAGCCATCTCCCCGTTCCTGATAGCTTCAAGGTCCTGCTTGTTGACCAGATCGAGAAGAGCACCGATGCCCCAGAAGAAGAGTCCCAGACCCCAGTTCTGGACCGTGAACATGGATGCGTAGGCAGTTCCCAACCTGTTTTCAGGAACAATCTTTGCGACCGAGGGCCACATGGCTGCAGGAACCAGAGAGAATGCTATCCCAAGACTCAGCAGCCCGGCATAGGCCAGAAGCTTAATGTCGGATAAGGAAAGTGACAGGTGAGCGAAGATGAGCAGCAGCGAACCCAGAATCATCAGCGATGCCCCCTTACCCTTCCGGTCCACATAGCTACCGAATATCGGGGTAAAGAGAATTGTTCCCAGTGGTATCAGTGAGGCCGTTTTTGGTCCGTTCACAAGCCACAGCTTCAGGGTATCACCCAGCGCAACTATGAACAGAATGAACAGAGCAAATACAGCCACCATGGTCATATACTTGTGATTCTTCTTTTTCATGTTGGCCGGAACCACCGAAAAACCTATTCCAAAGAGGAAAAATGCAACATAAATGCTGGCATTACCAATGGCCTTGCTTCCGAAAAGAATAATGTCACCGCTCCCGTCTGCCGGCAGTTCATACATGAACCCGAACTTGTTTACCAGCATGTCTGCCGCATACTGAATGAAAGGGAAGACAGCCGCATAGAATGTCACACACAGCAGTGCAATATAAATGAATGAGGGATTGGTAGCCAGTTTCACAAGATCGCTGAAGCGAAACTCCTCATCCCCTCCCGCGGTATCAACAGATGCTCTTTGCCTGTCAAGCTTTATGTCAAAGAAGCAGTAGATAAGAAAGACTATCAGGGCTATTACAATTATTGTGGCTGCCAGTGTGACAGCTGCAGAGACGTGCCCCATGGCGATGTCGGGTGAGATGGCTATGCCCAGGGCTGACCCCAGACGGCCGAATCCCACATTGATGGCCATTGCCAGTGCCATTTCATAACCCTTAAACCATTTTACGATCGATCGCGTTGCAACCACACAGGTAACCTCCAGTCCGGAACCAAAGAGTATCCTCCCTATTATCATCCAGGTAAGCTTAGCGGATGACTCGTCACCAAAGAAGCCCGACGTTGCAAGAGCCGAGATGACTCCGCCCAGGGCTGCCAGTCCGCCAAAGAGTATCCCTGCCAGCCTTATTCCCCACTTGTCGAGGATGATGCCGCCGACGATGATCATGCCAAACATGTTGGCAATGGTTGTCAGACCTATGATACGACCGAACTGCTCACTGGTGAAGCCCAGTTCCGAAGTCATCAGTCCCTTCAATCCTCCGTAAAAGTCCTGGAACCAGTAGGTTGCAAACATAAGTGCACTGAGCAACAACAGCATTAGCCATCTCATGGCGGCCGAGTCGCGTAAGGTTTTCTTTACTGTATCCATCTCTGTTTTCGTTTATTGTTATTAAGCAGGTGGTAAATGTAGGAAAAAGTAGTTGCATTCAGTATATTTTTTCCCGCGTGTGTTAAAAACTTAACGGCAGAATTTTTGTTATAGCTATAAGAGTTTGACAGATAAAAAATTACTTTTGCAAACCAGAAATCAAAAAGGATATGATAAACAGACTGTTAACAGGCTTTATGATTATTACTGCGGCGCTCCTGTCCTCTGTGAAGCTGGAGGCTCAGGGTGCTTCCGGGATTAAGTGGTACTCTATTGAGGAAGCCGAGAAGCTGGCCATGCAATCGCCCCGGCCCATTTTCATCGACACCTATACCGACTGGTGCGGATGGTGCAAGAAGCTTGACAGCGAAACCTTTTCAGATCCGGTCATTGCAGATATTCTGAACAATCGCTATTATCCCGTCAAGTTTGACGCGGAAGGAAAGGATCCCGTCACCTTCAAGGGTATGAGCTTTGTAAATGACGGGAAAAGCGGCAAGACACATCAGCTTGCCATTGCGCTGCTGCAGGGACAGCTGGGTTATCCTTCGGTGGTCTTCTTCAATGAAAAGGTGGAACTGCTGACCTCGGTGCCGGGTTTCAGAACCGCAAAGGATATGGAGCCACTGCTCAGTTTCTTCGCCGACAAAGCCTACGAAAAGATGAAATTCGAGGAGTACTCCGCTTCTTTCAGGGGCAAAGTAAAATAGTTGCGGCTACGCTGCCGATCCCTTATTTACACATCAGATTCGATTAATGCCACTTGCGGAGCGCCTTGCATTATCACCCCTGCTGCCGGTTGCCTGACTCCTCTTCAATTGCCTATCAAAAAATTCATCGGGAGGGTGACCTTCTGGCCGTACTGGTGTACAACGGTTCTCCCTGTAAGTAGAATGCTGTTTCCCTCCCTGATGGTCACCTCCACAACTTCGGGAATCCTGTAAACCATTACTCCGTCGGGAGCTGATGTCATAAGCTGCAGATCATTTGAAAGGACCAGCGGTTTCGTTTTACCTGCTGCGGTAAGATTAAGGGTAACAGGTACCGAATTGGCTTCTGAGTCATCCACTAACCCCTTCATTTCCGACAGCCTGAAGAGGATGATGCTCTCCTGGGTAACTCCCTGACGGGGTGTAATATAGTATTTAAGGTTAACCTGTTCCCTGCTGGTTTTACCGGTGAATAGTGCCAGGTACTCCCTTTCAAGTCTGTTTATCTCATTGATGGGGGCTTCGCCCTGGGGATAAACGTTGGCTTCGCCGGTGAGTATCAGATGTCTGCCCTCCCTGAGTTCGAGGAGAGTTTTTGCTGCCTGCTCGGCCAGCTGTTCCCTGGTAAGGGGCCTTCTTCTCTCAACCAGGTATGGAATGCGGATGAATGTTGTGTCGGCATCAACAAGTCTGAAGGCGGTATCGCGCTGAATGGCAAAGTAACTCGTAGAACCCATATCGCGAAACCTTATGTCGTCATGATTCACGGCTGCTTCATGGAGTCCTGTCAGGCGGTCAATCATATTGTTTGCCGAAATATCAAGGATCAGACCATAGCGTTTCAGGGAGAGGGAATTGTTCTGCATCATCCCGTCTGACCTGATAACGTAGAATTCGGAAGGATCTATTTCCTCTAGGACTTTAATGCTTACCGAGTTCAGGGACCATTCCTCGTCATCGTTGCGGATTATATCGGTTATTCCAATAAGGTCGGCAGCGAACGCGGCATATGGACCGGGCTTACGAATAGTGCGTTGAAGGGTTACGTCAACTTCCAACAGTGTCTGAGGGAGAGCATATATCAGAGACTCTTTTGTCAGCCTGAGGGTATCACTGAAGGGGGTTACGCTTACCTGGGGCTGAACAACGACCTTTTCGGTTGCACATGAAGCCGCCAGAAACAGTAGTGTAATTATGAAGCCGTAGTATCTTTTCATCATACGATAATTTTCAATATTTCCAATTATAACAAATCTTCACGTACTTTAGAGTACGCGGCGTGGATATTTGCAACAATATCAGAAGCTATAACCGACTCCATACAACCTGTGGCAGCCGCTTCATCTCCTGCCAGTCCGTGCAGGAAAACCCCTGTCACGGCTGCATCCTCGGGCGAATATCCCTGTGCAAGCAATCCGAGTATAATACCGGTGAGCACGTCTCCGCTGCCGGCGGTAGCCATTCCCGGATTTCCTGTGTTGTTGAAGAACACCCGGCCGTCGGGTGTGCTTACCGAAGTGTGGGCACCCTTAAGAACCACAATGCATCCCTGTTCCCCTGAGAACGAAACCTGTCGCATAAGCCTCTCATAGCCTCCGGAGGTCTCTCCGGCCAGTCGGGAAAATTCCTTCGGATGGGGTGTCAGTATAGTATTGCCGGTCAGCAACTTTTCCCAGCCGGGATTCATTGCAATAATATTGAGAGCATCAGCATCGAGGACCATGGGTCCCTTATATCCCGTGAGCAGTGCGTGGAGTGATTTCTGCACCGCTGTTTCGGTTCCTGTTCCGGGACCGGCGCCTACAGCATCGAACCCGGCGGGATTGATGATATCCGATATAAAATTATCAGACTTGTCGACTTCGGCCATGGCTTCCGGGACAGCAGTCTGGATAATGCCGTAACCTATTGCCGGCACATGACAGGTCAGTAATCCTGCCCCGCTCCTCAGCGCTGCCCTTGCCGCCAGTATGGCGGCTCCCATCCTGCCATAAGAACCCGCTACCAGCAGTGCATGCCCGTAGTCGCCCTTATGTTCGAACTTCGACCTTCGCCGCAACAGTCCTGAAACATAATTTTTATCGGGTATCTGAAAGGGGGTATCTGTTGTGGCAATTGCCACCGGGTGCAGGCCTATGGGCACAACAACCCATTTTCCGATGAAGGGGTGGTTCTCCGAAAACATGAAAGAGAGCCGCGGGAATTCTATGGCCAGGGTAACCGAAGCCCTGATAATTGCAGACCTGTCGGAGGAGGAACTGTCCTCACCCGGGAGTCCCGATGGTGTATCGATGGCTATTGTCATCGCGCCGCTGTCATTTATGCGTCTTATGGCATCGGCTGCCAGTCCGACGGGTGAGCGTGTCAGTCCCGACCCGAAAATGGCATCAATGACTACTGCTTCCGAGGGTATAATGGGCAGTGCCTCAGCGTTGTCAATCATTGTCACTGCATTCTCATCCTTTTGCCTGAGCATTTGCAGGTTGGTCTCCCATTCGGGGCTGCGATTGGGTGAGATGTTTATCACAAAAGCCCTGGCCCTGTATCCTGCATCTCTCATCATGCGGGTTACCGCCAGTCCGTCGCCGCCGTTGTTCCCGGTTCCCGCAAAAACCATTATATCGTTGCTGCGGTCGGTCATTGAGGCAATACGGACAAAGAGCTCACGGGAGGCGCGTTCCATGAGTGCGTGAGGTATGACCGGCTCGTTGGCTATGGTGTACCCGTCGATGTTTTTTATCTGCTGGGATCGGAATATCTTAGGCATCTGCTGCAGGTTATAGGGCAAATTTACCAAGATTCCCGGTTTTGAGTAGTATGCAGGCAAAAAAGAGTTGGCATATCATTATTGAAAATGCTTTTCAGATAAAAAGATTCATATATTTGCCTGAAACGAAAAAACAGAAACTAACAATTAAACTGAAAAACTATGCTCAAGAATCATCCGAAAGGACTAATGGTAGCATTCTTTACCAACATGGGGGAAAGATTTGGCTTTTACACCATGATGGCCATCCTGGTGCTCTTTTTGCAGGCCAGGTACGGGCTGTCGGCGAAGGATGCGGGTAATTATTACAGCTGGTTCTATTACGCCATTTACGCGCTTGCCCTTGTCGGGGGGATGGTTGCCGATGCTACCAGCAGGTACAAGACTGTAATATTCTTTGGTCAGATCATCATGTTCATCGGCTATGCGGTTATTGCCATCCCGGGTATGCCACTTTCTGTGGCTCTCATCGGGTTGTTTACCATAGCATTCGGCAACGGTTTGTTCAAGGGTAACCTGCAGGCAGTGGTGGGCCAGCTCTATGACGATCCCAAATACAGCAGCGTGCGCGACACGGCATTTATGATCTTTTATATGGGGATAAACATAGGTGCGTTCTTTGCACCGTTTGTGGCCACCGGTGTCAGGAACTGGTTCCTGGGAACCCAGGGTTTTCTGCACGACGGAAGCCTTCCGGCCATGTGCCATGCCTTCCTTGACGGAAGGATGATTGAGGCCAATGCCATTGCAGGTTTCGAGGCGCTGGCAACAAGAGTATCTGAGGTTGCCGTGGCAGGTACCGATCAGCTGACAACCTTTGCCAACAGTTATCTTGCTGCCTTCTCGAAAGGTTACAACTACGCCTTCGGAATTGCCGCGATAGCTATGATAGTATCACTGATTGTTTACCTTGTTTTCAACAAGCACCTGCCGAACAAACAAAAGGTTGTTGTCGCCAAAACTGAAGGATCATCCTTCTTTAGTGCGAAGAACCTGAAGAGCATAGTAATATCGCTTGGCCTTTGGGCCATCACCGCGGTTATATTCCTGGTATTGCTGAAGGACTTTGCCCTTGGTATGGCCGTAGGTCTATTCATAGGCTTTGTGGCAATGATAGTTCAGTTTTCGACGAAAGAGGAGCTGCCTAAGACTGTTTCGCTAATCCTGGTCTTTGTGGTGGTCATCTTCTTCTGGATGTCATTCCACCAGAACGGACTTACGCTGACCTATTTTGCCCGCGACTACACTGTGAAGGAGGTTGGTCCTATAAACAATATCTTCTTCAACCTCAACTCGATGCTGGCATTTATCGGTGCACTGGCAGGTCTCGTGCTCCTCGTCTCACGCAACAAGATGATCTACAAAATTATCGGGCTTGGTATGTTTTTGGTTGGCGGAGTGCTTACCTACTTTTTCGTCAGGGGTTATGATACCATGAACCCGATAGCACCCGAAATATTCCAGTCATTCAATCCGCTGTTCATTGTGGTTCTCACCTTCCCCGTCATGGGACTGTTTACATGGCTGAGGAATAAAAACGCGGAGCCCTCAACACCCAAGAAGATAGGCATAGGTATGATTATTGCCTCACTGGGCTTCATCATCGTGCTCTTTGGTTCCAGAAATCTTATCTCACCGCATGACGTAACCGCCCAGAGTCTGACAGAGTGGGACAGGGTATCGCCTCACTGGCTTATCAGCAGCTATCTGATACTCACCATTGCTGAGCTCTTCCTGAGTCCCATGGGTCTGTCTTTCGTTTCTAAGGTGGCTCCCGGGAGGTTCCAGGGTCTGATGCAGGGAGGATGGCTTCTGGCTACGGCCACGGGCAATAAGTTTCTGTTTGTGGGAAGTTTCTTCTGGGACAGGATACAGCTGTGGCAACTCTGGCTTATATTCGTTATCTGCTGTCTTGCTTCGGCAGCGTTCATCTTCTCGATACTGAAGAGGCTGGAAAAGGCTACCAGGTAATACCGAAAGAATTGACAAGGAAAAGAGGACCTTATGCGGAGGTCCTCTTTTTTTTTGCGATGCAGGGGTACCCACCCCCGTTGTTTTACTGAAAACAATCTCTATGCTACATACACTAAATAGCTTGTCTGACGTCAATTACCAATTACCAATTACCAGTTACCGGTTACCGAACCGAGACCGACGACAGCCGGGTGAGCTCACGACCGAAGGGAGTAATACCGAATACCGGTTACCGATTACCGATTACCGATTACCGGTTACCGATTACCGATTACCGATTACCGATTACCGGTTACCACCTTCAAGGTTCCAGTATAAGCGCCAGGCAGATCAGGCAGCGCGTTTCTTTTTCATATAGTGGCTTATCACGAAGAGGATCCCAACCAGCATAAAGGGGAGGGCAATGGCTGCCACAATAGCCAGGCTGGTACCCACAGAATGGT
>JAVEWX010000032.1:0-24888 GCA_034004335.1 Bacteroidales bacterium
CTATATACAATTCCCTTGCGGATAAGCACCATGACATTCTTAACCGGCTGAAAGAGCCCGGGACCCTTGCGACCCGAGGCAATACTCTTTACCCTTACTATCAGTCCGGTGGTAATGAGCGAAAATGCCAGTATTATAAGCAGCGCAATCATAGGGTTCTCTACTATATCAGCTTAAGGAATGTCAGCAGGAATATAACTACAAGGAATATCAGTGCATGAAGAATGTAATGTTGAAGTCTTCCTGTCTGAAAGACAGCGGCCTTGCTAAGCAAACGTATCAGGAAGCCTGCAGGCTTGTCAATAATCTTCGACTGAATGAAATCTTCAGAGTGGGTCGTGAATTCACTGGGGCCGGGGAATATTTCATCCTCGCCGAATGATACATCCTGACTGGTTGTCTTTATGACAGGGTTGGCCAGTTGTGCATATTCCTGGGTGAACGAGGTAGCTGTATATTGCTGCCTCTGGTCAACTGCAGTATAACCACATCCCCATGTCGGACCCGTTGTTATGAGTTCCCTCCTGACAAATAACCTCCGTAACAGCCAGATCACAATACAGGTCAGGATGAATGACAACAATATGACCGAAATTAACCGGAATGGACCGTAAATAGTTGCCGCAGGGAAGAGTGATGTCGTGGGGAAGGCTGAAAAGGTGACGTTGAATATCCAGGGAACCACAACCATAGGAGCAATTCCGATAACCACAACAGGTATAACCGGCAGCAGCTGGGCCAAAAGCATTGTATCCCTCTCCGAGCCTGTTACCATTAGTTCAGGTTCACGAGGTTGCCCGAGGAACATAACGCTGAACACCTTGGTAAAACAGAGAAGGGCCAGCCCCCCTATCATCACCAGCGATACCATGGCAACAACAAAGATCAGCAGGGGATAGAAGTCGGGCGTCCCCATTCCACGGAAGACTGATAGGTAAATTAGAAATTCCGAGATGAATCCGTTAAAGGGGGGAAGACCCGAGATGGCTATCGCGCCAATCAGGAATGCCCATGCCGTAAGAGGAATCGTTTTCATAAGCCCTCCCATTCTTTCGATATTCCTCACCTTTATTCGCCTGATCACGGAACCCGAGCTGTAAAACAACAATGATTTGAAAAGTGAGTGATTGAGGGTGTGCAACAGGGCTCCTGCATATCCGGCAGCGGCAACTGCCATGTTGCCGGTTGCGGTTCCGAAAATACCCAGACCAATGCCAAGGCCAATGATCCCTATATTCTCAATGCTGTGATAAGCAAGCAGCTTCTTTACATCGTGCTGAAGTATGGCCATCATCACTCCCATTATGCCCGTAGAGGCGGAAATGACAATTACCAGGGCACCCACAATAAACAGATCATTCTGAAGGAAGGTGGTAACACGCAGTATCCCATATATGCCAAGCTTAATCATCACACCCGACATTATCCCCGAGACATGTGACGGCGCTGCCGGGTGAGCTTCAGGCAGCCATGTATGGAGAACGATAAAGCCTGCCTTAAATCCAAACCCGATAAAGAAAAGGGCATATACCGGCCAGTTGTGGCCTTCACTGAAGTAACTGCGGAGATTATCGAATGAAACCACCTCTGATTCTGATGATGAAATGAACAAAGCAGACATAATGATGATCATGCCCACGTGCATCTGGATAAGGTAATTTATTCCCGCCTTCAGGGTGCCAGGTTTTTCGTAATCGAAAATAACAAGCACAAACGACGAAAGAGTCATAAGTTCCCATACTACAAGGAACCAGAAACCGTCTCTCAGCAAAGGCACCATGACCATGGAGATATGAAGCCAGACAAGAGCCAGGAAGTGTATCTTCACCCACAAGCCCGGCTTGCTCCCGACAGCCGGCTTAAGGTATTCCGTGGAATATATAAATCCACTTATTACAGTGAAATTTATTATTAGTATAAAGAAGGCACTCAGCCTGTCACAGACAATCAGCGGACCAAGATTATCCTGTATCAGTGAAGAGAGACCGGAAATACCGCTTCCAATGCCGGCAAACTGAGAAATGGCAAGCAATGAACTTACCCCGGCCACGATAGTAATTAAAAATGCGGTTATGATAAGTGACAGCCTCCTGCCGGGCAGCAACACCGCCGGAACGGTAATAAACAACAGGACAAGGAGATAGATCATCTTACCAGCCAATCAGAGGTTGACAGCGAAATTAAAGTTATTTTATCAGGTCTGCCGGGGTTTGCATGATTCATTTATCAACAAAATCTCATTCGTTTCTTAAGCAGGATTGTTTCTTGAGGTCTTCAGCTCCAGAACCCCCGTATTTCCACCATGCTCAAGATTTATTTCATGAGGTTTGTTTTCCCTCCATTTACCACAGGTGAAATCGGGTATCTCTATTGATGCCGACCTGTTGGCTACTGACCATTCACTAAGTGGTCCAACAGAGCTCCAGGAAGCCGCATCATATACATCCTGATCGACCGGCAGACCGTTACGCAGGCAGTCGATAAGCCTCCAGTCCATTATGAAATCCATGCCGCCATGGCCTCCAACCTGCCTTGCCATATCCCCCACCCTCTTTATGATTTCAGGAGCGTGCTGATCTCTGAGTATTGCCAGTTCATCATCTCTGACCCAGGAGTGTCCAAGTGCAATTCGCTCCGACGGATATTTTACCGCCATGCCAAGGGTGCCGCTAACCAGGTGGATCCTTGAATAGGGCCTTATACTTGTGACGTCATGCTGTATCATTATCGTTCTGCCCAGTGCCGTTCTTATCAGGGAAGTGTTCATGTTTCCGCGATAGTTCCTGTCGCGGAACTCAGCATAGAATTCATCCGAGGCTGCCAGTTCATTGGCTCTTTCCTTCATCCCGAAGTCATTGGTTGACATGGAGGTAAGGTATTCCATCCTGTCACCCCTGTTGATATTCATTATCTGGCATATGGGTCCCAGTCCATGTGTCGGATAGAGACAGCCGTTCCTTGATGCATTCTCCCTGAGCCTCCACATTCCGGTATAGGCTCCGTCCGACTGGCGGTCATCAATGGGCTTCTTGAAATTATACCCCATCAGATTGTGGATGTAGGCCCCTTCACCATGAATGAGGTCTCCGAACATACCCTGACGTGCCATATTCAGCGTGAGCATCTCAAAAAAGTCATAGCAGCAGTTTTCAAGCATCATACAATGCCTCCTTGTCCTCTCTGATGTTTCTACCAGCTGCCATGCATCATCAATTGTTCTTGCTGCAGGGATTTCCACGGCTACATGTTTGCCCTGTTCCATGGCATAAAGGGCCATTGGGGTATGCCATATCCAGGGACTGCATATATAAACAAGATCAACGTTTTCGAGGTCACACAGCCCCTTCCATGCATAATCATCGCCGGCAAATCCCATGGCAGCAGGTAAGCCTGCTGCGGCAAGATCCCTTTGCGACAGGTCAACCGCATTCTGCCTCAGGTCAGCAAGAGCCACCACCTCAACACCCTCAATCCTGATCAACCTCTTCACAGCCCCGCTGCCCCTGTCTCCAAGCCCTATCAATCCGACGCGTACCCTGTCAATGGGGTCGGCACAGTAACCGCTCATATTAAAACGCTGCGAATATTTTCGTCCTGCTGACTGCTCAATTTCAGGAAGCTGAACATCCTTCCCGTTACCGGCACAGCCGGCAAGCGCATTGCCGGCACAAGCTGCGGCCCCTGCCACGGCAGCGGTTCTTAAAAAATTTCGGCGGTTTGTCTTCATGGTACAGGTAGTTTTTGTAAATGCTTAATTATGCAAATTACAAATTACCCGTAACAATCTGAAAAGAAATGAAAAAAATAGGGTATGATCAACTCATATCCGGCTTATTCCGCTTTGTGAACCATCCTATGATGCCGAGAACTATGTCGCCGGCAAGATATCCGAGAATCCCCCCGTATAGTGTGCTCATATACCACACTGACTTTATCCGGCAGGTACCCGAGAGACAACCTATATACTTCCAGTAGAGAAATCCTCCGAGCAGACCAGCTAGTGTGGTAATTATTACGGTAAGATGCCTTTTTATGAAATCCTTCATCACAACGGTTCCTTTAAATTTTTGCAAATATACTTTTAAACACAATTATCTCCTGAAAGTTCAGGACAAGGTAACAACCGGGGTGCAACAAGACTCAAAATGGCTAAATTTGCAGAAAATCCTACAATGGTAACCAGCAACTTCAGCCTGAAAAGATTCAACACATTTGGTCTCGACGTAAAGGCCAGGCTGTTTGCCCTTCCCTCTTCTGAACAGGAAATACAGGCCATTATAAGCTCTGGAATAACCAGGGAGAACCAAAGCCTGGCAATCGGTATCGGCAGCAACCTCCTCTTTATCAGCAATTTTGACGGCATAGCAATCCACCCTGCCATAAAGGGTATCGCAACTGGCAAGGCTAAAGGCGGGAAGATACCAGTGACTGTTGGCGCCGGAGTTCTATGGGACGATTTTGTGGGATGGGCCGTGTCAAATGGTTTAGGGGGAACCGAAAACCTGTCTCTCATCCCGGGGACAACAGGCGCATCAGCGGTACAGAATATAGGGGCATACGGCGCTGAGGTCGCACTATTGATCGATAGCGTATATGCCATCGATCTGTCAACCGGAAAGAGAGAGAACTTTTCGGCTGCAGAATGCAGTTTCGGATATCGTATGAGTATCTTCAAGAAGGAGCTTAAGGGGAAGGTCATTATCACTTCCGTCACCTTCAGCCTCCTGACAGAACCGGCATTCAATCTCTCCTACGGCAACCTGCAATCCGAAACCGAAAAGCTCGGCGACATAACCCTCGGAAACATCAGAAAGGCTGTCATGGACATCCGCAGTTCCAAGCTTCCCGACCCCTCACTGACAGGCAATGCTGGTAGCTTTTTCAAGAACCCGGTGGTACCTTCCGAACTTGCATTGCGCATAAAGGAGAGCCATCCCTCAATGCCAGTTTATTCTGCCGGTAAAGGAATGACAAAGCTGGCTGCCGGCTGGCTGATTGAACAGTGCGGATGGAAAGGTTACAGGAAGGGCGACGCCGGGGTCCATGATAAACAGGCTCTTGTACTGGTCAACTATGGCACTGCCACCGGCAGGGAGATATTGAGTCTCTCGGAATTGATCCGCGAAAGTGTGGAACTCAGGTTCGGTGTAAGCCTCGAAAGAGAGGTTGAGGTTATCTGAATCAGGGGACTTTCTTACCTGTATATTCTCCGCTTGTCAAGCTCGCGCTGGTACTCGTTTGCGTAGCGATTATGTTCAGCCAGTGTCCTTGAGAAATTGTGATACCCCGAAAAATCAGACTTTGCGGCGAAGTAGAAGAAATTATGTTTTTCTGCGTTAAGCACAGCATCAATTCCCGCTATTGTCGGGCACCTTACAGGCCCCGGTGGCAGCCCCCTATACCTGTATGTATTATAGGGTGACTCAACCAGGGTATGCTCCTTCAGCACCCTGGTAATTGTAAAGTCATTCAATGCAAATTTGATTGTAGGGCAGGCCTGCAGGGCCATCCCTGTGCGCAACCTGTTGATATAAACCCCGGCGATGCGTGGCTTCTCATCCTCCTTCGCCACTTCATCATCAACTATCGAGGCCAGTATGCTGACCTCCACCGGCGTCAGGTTAAGACCTTCTGCCATGGATCGTCTCTCCTCAGTCCAGAATTTGTGGTATTCCTTCAGCATTCTACCGTAGAAACCTTCTGCCGAAAGATTCCAGTATACCTCATAAGAGTTTGGTATGAATGCTGAAATCACCGTTTCACGGGTGAAGCCGTCAGATGAGTAATTGTCCTCATTTTCCAGGAACCCGGCCAGGGAGGAGGAGTCGGCCTCGATCTGAGAAGACACCCTGCCCGCCAGCTCGTAGATGGTACGTATATTATTGAAAATGACCATCACCGGTTCCTGCAAACCGGCCCGCAACATGTTGATAAGCGTGTAGTTACTCATGCCTTCGTCAAGAAGGTAATGTCCGGGCTTTACGTTGCCGGTATATCCTCTCAACCCTGCCGCATTCCTGAAACTGTTTATGTTGATGACTGCTCCTGCAGCAGAAAGGGAATCGCATACCTCCTCGAAACCGGCATCCTCAGCTATTAACAGGCTGTACCCGGCTGCTGATTCCCCCGTATTAGGAAAGAAAAACATGCGGTAGAAGAACCATACCACTATTGTCGTGAGAATGACCAGGAACAGGAGAATATTTCTTATCGAATTTCGCATCTTCAGTAATTTCCGGCAAAAATAAGAAAGCTTATCGGTTGCAGCAATCAATCTCCCAAAATCGGCTCAAGAAACGGTTTGCCCTTTCTGATCATCACAATCCTGCACTTAAGCGTTTCTCCAACTACCTGTGAGGGTATCCGAAGTTCATGGTTAAGCCCGAATTTGTCGGTTCCTGATACATACCATGAGTCGTCATTGCGGTTTCTTTCGTTTCTTTCAATCCTTATCACAACAACCTGACCCGGACTGTAGAAGGGATTTTCCGGCTCGATTATCCTGGTTCCATCCTCCCGGTATCTTACAACCCTTCCCCTGAACTTCATCCCTGGCTTCAATCCGTAATATTCATAATATTTCCGCCTGATTGTGTGTGTGATTCCAAGCTGATCGGTGGCCACAAAATACTCTTCACCGTCAATATCGGTTTCCGTTCCCTCAATCATGAACTCATAAACCTTTTCAGCATCAAGATGATCCGACCTGATATCATCCTTTCCAAATGCCAGATGCAATCTGCCCTTGGTAATTCTCAATACCAGTAGTTCAATGGGATTTTCCTTGTCCGGAACCACCTTGCCCGAGGGCAAGGGTACCGGAACTTCATCACCTGCCTCGGTTGTGACAACCATGACTGTGCCCTTCCTTATCCTGCTTCCCTTTATTTCCCTGAATCCAGATATCTCAAAAAGGTAGCGCTGCCCCTCCCTGTAGTATGGATGTTCAGGCTCAAGGAATACCTCTCCCCTGCAGTTTATTTTGTCAACGCGACACATGGTCTCTGATCCCTGGTTCAGACCATATGACAGGTATTGTGATTCGGGTATAAGGTATCTGTTATCGTCAGGGCCTTTCAGGACAATTTTCCGCTCACCGCCCGGGATTTTCAGCAGTTTCTCAACAGTGAACCTGTAATGCTTCCCCTCCTCCAGCCTGAGTTTGCCCTTTGTCATTACAGCAGGAGTTTAATAGAGCGGACCAAGTATTCTTGCCAGGGACTCCTTATATCTCGAAATCTTCCGGCGTGACTCCCATTCCTCAGCCTCTATCTTCCGGGCATTTCCCAGATCGTTGAAGAAGACCTCGGTGAGTGATCCGGCAAAACCCTTATCGTAGATCAGGGCGGCAACCTCGAAATTGAGGTCAAAACTCCTCATATCGACATTTGCCGATCCAACTACTGAAAGAACATCATCAACTACCATGTATTTTGAGTGGTTGAATCCTTTGTTGAAAAGGAACACCCTGATCCCTGCCTCAATGAGTTCCGAGATATAGGATTTGGTGTTCCAGTCAGCAATGGACGAATCGGCCCTGGCAGGAAGCAGCATCATGACCTCCGTACCACTGAGGGAAGAAGTTTTCAGTGCCGTAAGAATGCTGTCATCAGGAGAAAAGTAGGGCGTTGCGATGAGTATCCTTTTTACTGCAGTGGCTATCGAAGCGAAATATACCTGCATTATGCTCGCCCAGTCTGAATCGGGGCCGCATGAGGTAACCTGGACCAGGCATTTCGGGTATTTTAAATCTGTTTTAAAATAATCGGCTTCGGGTATCGGCACTTCACCACTCACGAAATACCAGTCTGTAAGAAAGACACTGTTCAGTGAGGCCACGGCCTCACCTGTAATCCTCAGATGAGTGTCACGCCATTGTCCCAGATCCTTCAGCCCGAAAAGATATTTCCTGGCAAGATTCAACCCCCCGATGAATCCATGGTTGCCATCAACCACAAGTATCTTCCTGTGATTCCGGTAATTGATCTTATTTGTAAGATGGGGAAACCTGACAGGCATGAAGGGATGCAGCTTCACTCCGGACTTCATCATCTCCTTAATTGTTGAGGATGGAAAGTTCCAGCTGCCAACATCATCGAAGATTATCCTGACCTCTACGCCCAGGGCTGCCTTTTCTTCCAGAACAGATATGAATTCCCTGCCGAGTTCATCAAATTCAAACCTGTAGAACTGCATATGGATGAACCTTTTTGCATTTCTTATCGAATCGAGCATGGCCGGGAAAGTCTGGTCTCCGTCGAGAAGAATGTCAATATGGTTATGCCTTGTAAGAATGGCATTATCATTATTGAGCATAAGCTTTATGATATGTGACTTGCTCCTCACCTCATCACTTTCCGCCATAAGAATTTCATCAACTGACACCTTCTGCAGTGCCGCATGGTCTGAAATCCTGACAAGGTTCTTAAGCCCTTTCCTTGAGAATATTTTCTGCTTGCGATAATCCTGCCCGAAGAATATATAGATCAATATCCCCACAAATGGTATAAGCAGAATTACCAGGACCCACGACAATGTTTTCACCGGTGCCTTGTTCTGGAAAATGATCATCAGGCAGATGAACAGGATTGTTACCAGGTAAAGGATGGAAAGCACCCATTGAATACTGGTAAAACTGAAGTCAGGGATCAGGGTCATCTTGTCAGCTTCGATTCCCAAAAATAAAAAACTCTCCGGTAATCCGGAGAGTCTTTTAAATATTTCGCTGAAATCAGTTCGTCAGAATTTGAGACCCAGGCTGAGTATGAATGCCGTTGACCTCTGATCGAGTTCAAAGGTCTCGCCGCCTACGGTAACTTCATTGCCAAACTGGTTGAGGTTGCCCTCATACCTGAGATCGACAGTCAGTTTATCGAAGAGATCGACCCCAAGACCGGCCTGGTATCCGAAAGTAGCTGATTTATACAGACTCTCATAGTTGTCGGTATCAAACAGTTCCTTTGGTGAACTGAGCATGATGGTAGCTGCAGGTCCGGCATTGATACGGACAGGTCCAAGTTTGAATCCCAGCATCACGGGAATGTCAAGCTTGTTGAATTTCTGGCTCTGGATCTCCGACACGGCATCTTCCGTAATCTTTATCTTGTTTTCTGCCGAGGAGAAAAGGATCTCGGGCTGAACATAGATACCCAGCAATGACAGCCTCACGAACAAACCGGCATGAAATCCGTAGGAGGCCTCTTTGGCGCTCTCCAGCAGCACGGTTCCTGCTTCAGGGAGGTCAAGGGTCTGATCTATTACAAGATTGTTGGTGCTCACTCCTGCCTTGATACCCCAGTCAAGCTGTGAAAAGGCAGGAACAGCGATCATTAATGCGAATATTACAACAAAAAACTTCTTCATAACGTAAGATTTAAGTTAAACCATGGATATTAGACTGATTTCAGGAGTTAAACGTTGCATCGGTTAAATTGTTACGTCACCTCCCTGAATTTATAGCCAACCCCTTTCAATGTCTGGATGTACCTGTCACCAATGCGTTCACGTAACTTTCTGATATGAACGTCAATTGTTCTCTCTCCAACGACAACATCTAATCCCCATACTTTCGAATAAATCTCTTCACGGGTAAAAACCTTCCCGGGCTTCGACATCAGAAGTGCCAGAAGCTCGAACTCCTTCCGGGGGATTACATGATCTCTGCCCTCGACCGATACGGTATATTTCTCCCTGTCGAGAATAATTCCCCCGACTGTCAGTCCTGAATCTACGCCTCCTTCCGGAACCCGTGACGGATAATACCTCTTCAGCAGGGCTTTTACCCTTTGGAGGAGCACCTTGGGTCTGACAGGCTTGACGATATAGTCGTCGCCACCTGCCTCAAAACCGGCAATCTGCGAGTAATCTTCTCCGCGGGCAGTAAGAAAGCAGATCAGCGGACCGGAAGGTCCCTCAGATGCCCTTATCTCGGAACAAGCCTCTATTCCATCCATCACAGGCATCATGATGTCCATGATAATCAGATGTGGCTTCCACCTGGTTGTAACGGCAACTGCCTCAAGTCCGTCAGAGGCAGTCGCTACACTGTTCCCCTCTCGTTCAAGGTTATAGGAGAGAAACTCACTCACGTCGTTCTCATCATCAACAACAAGTATCCGGTAATCATAAGAAGAATTGCGCATTATTTATTTCAATTGATCAAATATCAACTTTTTCATGCTGTCAAATTCCTCCCGTTCAAAGAGCCTTGTGAGAAAAATGATCCTGCCGTTGCGGTCTATTATCACATTCCGGGTCACTCCTGCAGACTTGAGGGCAAAAAGTCCGAAAATATCTGCACCGGGATCCAGGGCAAGAGGATAGGATATTTCCATATCACGGGCAAACTTCTGTACGGTCTCAACAGGTTCATCCCTGTCAATCCCTATTACCAGCAGTCCCTTTCCACGACCCGGCTTCCATATTTCATCCTCTATGAATGGCATCTCCTTTCTGCAAACACTACACCAGCTTGCGGTGAACTGAAGCATCACAATATGTCCCCTCAACTCTGAAAGCCTGTATTCCTTTCCTCCGGCCTCTTTTATTACAAAGTCGGGAGCCATATCGCCGACCTTTACCAGGTAGCCCTCATCATATACTTGTCTCTCCTGTCCATTCAGCAAAAATGAGATGAATAGAAAAGATACTGCCGTAATTATAAGTCTTCTCATGATACAATAAGTTTATTTGCAACATTACAAAAAAACTTAATATGCAGGGTGTTCGTCAGCCTGAATAATTCACATACACATACGATGATCAAACCTGTGGACAGGTGGTTAAAAAATGTTAAGCACCGGTCAAAATGAGAGCGGTAACCCATTTATGACTACTTTAGTCTTGAAAAATTGATTATCAATAAATAAACCCGGGAAATATGAAAAAAATGATCATTACATCAATCATTGCGGTCATCTGTATGACCATGGCCGTTAATGGGCAGAGTGATCCAAAACAGAAAGGTCTTGATGCCATTACCCTCGATGCCATCAGGGGTCAGCTGGAATTCCTTGCCTCAGACTGGACTGAGGGCAGGGCTACTGGTGAAAGAGGCGATTATATGGCAGGTGACTACGTAGCCAGCATGTTCAAGGTTTTCGGAGTACTACCGGCCGGTGATCCGGCAGGAATGGCGGGTGGCGGAACCAGGGGAGCCCGTGGCGGTGCTGAAGCACCTGCCCGTCCGCAACCTCAGAGATCCTACTTCCAGAACTTCACCCTGATCGAAAACGTCTCCACAGGGCCTACCCTGTTCTCTGTAATAAAAGGCACACGCGAAGTGACATTTGACGAGGGTGTCGATTACACGGGTGGCCGCGCATCTATGACCACAAAATTTGAGGCCCCGGTAGTATTCGTGGGTTATGGGATCAATGATAAGACATTGGGCATAAATGAATTTGCCGGCCTCGATGTAAAAAGCAAGATAATACTGAGGATTGCCGGGTATCCGGGTTCAAATGACACTGAGTCAGCCATGTACAAGAAAATCACTGCCGCCAAGACTCCGGCTGAAATAAACAGAATGAAGAGTGAGGCACTTTCAGGAATCGAGATTGCCGGTATCATTGAAGTCAATCCCGGGACTGACATAGCCAGGAGATGGGGTGTTATGAAAGATGGCATCAATTTATCATCCGGAGAATCGGGAGGCGGCCGTACAAACTGGACCAGTATGAGGCTTGAGGCCCGTGAACTTCAGATGCCTGCCGTAAGCCTTACGGTCACTGAGAGAGTTGCCTCTTTCATCCTTCAGGGCAGCGGAATAGAACTTGGCAAATATATGTCAGATGCAGCGGCAGGAGTATTCAGGGCAAAGCCAATCATCCTGACAGGAGTATCTGCCTCTGTAAGCACCGAAGTAACAACCAGACGTGTAAGGGTAAGAAACGTGGTAGCCATGATAGAGGGCGAAAAAACTGACGAGTTCATTGTTGTTGGCGGACACATGGACCATATGGGCATGGACGGCGGAAGAGTATGGAACGGGGCCGATGATAATGCATCGGGAACCGTGGGTGTGGTAATGATAGCCAAAGCAGTGGCAGCAACGGGAGTAAAACCTAAAAAGACCATTATCTTCTGCGCATGGACAGGTGAGGAGAAAGGCCTGCTAGGTTCCGAATATTTCACACGCTACCCTACAATGGGGAGAATCTCTGACGTAAAATTCTACCTTAACTACGATATGATAAGCCGCGATGCTGCCAACGATACCGAAAAGAACATGGCCGGTATGACCTTCACCAGCACCTATCCGAAACTTGAGGAATGGACCAGGGCTAACGTCGAAAAATACAAAATCGGTTTGAACATTAACTACAGGGGGAATCCCGCTCCCACAGGTGGTAGCGACTACTCTGCTTTTACCCGGAACCAGATTCCGGTCATTGCCTGGATGGCTGCAATGCATCCCGAATATCATCAGCCTTCCGACCAGGTCAGCCTGGTTAACTGGGAGAAGATGCAGAACATAATTAAACTTGGCTTCCTCCAGGTATGGGATGCTGCCAATAATGACCTTCAATAGAAAACTACTATAAACCGACTTACCATGAAGAAGGCACCTCTGATAATTGCGCTAATCATCCTGTCAGCCGTAACAACAGGCCAGACCGGAGACGATATCACCAGGAAAGGACTGAATTCCATCACTGAAAATGTACTTAAGTCCCAGCTCACCTTTCTTTCCTCAGACTGGATGGAAGGGAGGGAAACCGGCGAAAAGGGGGAATATATGTCAGCCGATTATATTGCGAGCATGCTGCAGTACATGGGTGTTGCACCGGGGGGTGATTTTGGATCCGGCGGCGGCCGTCAGGGACAAAGGGAAAGATCCTATTTCCAGAATTTTCAGCTTCTCAAAAGCTCACAGGGAGAAAATCAAACCATGGCCGTAATTACAACCACAGGTTCTGCCGCCAGGACCACCCACTTTGCATATAACCTCGATTATTCTGTGAGGAACAGTGCCGCAGGAATGGAGATTGACGCTCCTGTCATATTTGTCGGCTATGGTATCAGAAGCGGTAAAATCAATGATTTCACCAAAAAGGATGTTAAAGGGAAAGTAATCCTGAGAGTCAGCGGACTGCCAGCTTCTGCCAGAGCTGCAGGGGGCAGCGAAGCAGCAGCCATGAATGCATCAAAGGATGTGGCTGCAAGGGAGCTAGGCGCCATTGCCGTTCTCGAGGTTAATCCCGTAACAATCGTACTGGCAACAGGTGCTGAAAGAAGAGATTTCATGAACATGTCTCCATCGGAGGGACGCATAAGTTCAGGAAGACCCTCGGCAAGTCTGTCAATACCCCAGCCGTCAGTGGCGGCACAATTGCCAAGAATAACCGTATCGGCAAGGCTTGCAAACGAAATACTTGAAGGTGCAGGCTTTACAATAGCTGATTTCGCAGCTCAGGCCGACACCAGACAACTGTTACAGTATCCCGAAGTAACCGGTAAAAAGGTGAAACTTGTATCATCCGTAAACAGTTCACTCATCAATGTCAGAAACGTCATCGGAATCATTGAGGGAGAGAAAAGCGATGAAATCATCGTCGTTGGAGCCCACTATGACCATCTGGGCATAGGTAACGGATATATCTGGAATGGCGCAGATGATAACGGTTCGGGAACAGTAGGTGTAATGACACTTGCCAGGGCTGTAATGGCCACAGGTAAAAAACCTGAGAAAACAATTGTTTTCGCACTATGGACCGCCGAGGAAAAGGGTCTGATTGGTTCCAGATACTGGGTTGACAATCCAACGGTACCGCTGGAGAATATCAGGATGCATATCAATTTCGATATGATATCCAGGTATATTGCCGATGATCAGCCGAATGCCGTAACCATGACATACACCGATTCACATCCGCTCTTCAGGGAGATTACCGAAAAAAATATCGCAAAATTCGGAATCGATATTGTGCCCGACTACCAGCCATCCGATAATCCTCCCGGTGGCAGTGATCACAGGTCGTTCGTGGCAAAGGGAATACCTATCATGAGGTTTAAGCCGGGTCACAGGGAGGAATATCATACTCCTGCTGATGATGTTACTACCCTCGACTGGGATATAATGGAAAAGGTAATAAAAATCACTTTCGCCAATCTATGGGAACTGGCTAACAGCGACTGGAAATAGCAGGTATTAATATACAAAGTCCGGGAAGCGCAACAGGAATGGTTTTTACCATCCTTTGCGGTTCTCTTCATTGATCCGGTGGCATGAATTTTGATACTTTCATTGATAAATTCAGGCCATGAAACAAACTATCATATACCTTTTCGCATTGATTATTTCCGCTTCATGTACTTCGGTCAGGGAAGCGCGGACAGAAGCCGCCTCACAGCGTTCAATAAGGGAGGAACAGACAAGGATAGCCATCGATAAGGCAGTTGCATCAGGTAATTTCCAGGTCAGAATGGAAAGGCTCGACGGATTCAGAGGCCAGACCATACACCTTGCGCACGGCGTTAACTACCTGGTTATCGACAGGGGTATTCTACGTCTTAAACTGGGATACATAGGCCGGCAATATACGTTCAGACCGATATCTGCAATAAACATGACTGCCAGGCCTTCGGAATATGAAATGTCGAGAAACCCGAGGACAGGCAATTATGAGATCGAAATAAAGGTCAGCCAGGCAGGAGAACCTTTCAATATATACCTTAATATCAACCAAAGGGGTATCTGCACCACTCACATCAGCAACCCTAAGATCCAGACGGTCCGTTACACGGGCAGAATAACCATCCCGGAAAACCTGGCTAACAGGTGAACTCCTTAATTGTAGTCAAGGATCTCACTGTTGAAACTGATCTCCGCAAAATCATCCCCGGTAATGCATATGCCATATTCATAGCAATACCTGTACTTCACTCCTCCCTTAGTCTCAATGGTATGAGTAAAGAAGTTGAAACTGAATCCCAGGGCTGAAAGGGCATCCCTGTGAACCCTCGTTCTTCCGTCAGCATGCAGGTCAGCCAGTATTCTCCTGTTCCGGCGAAGAAGCAGATGTATGTTACGAACGTAACTGTTTGCATCCCTGTTCAGCCTGTTGTTGTAGTTGTTACGGCACTGGTCAGAACAGAACTTTTTGTCGGCTCTGCCCCTCAGGACATCACCGCAATCGAGACACCTTCTTTCCACAGCAGGTAATGTTTTGATAAAGATAAGGAAAAACGTTTAAAAACGGTTACAAATGATATTAAACGCTTCATAAACGAAACTAAGTGATTAACAACCGACTTGGACCGACGGCTGGGTGTAAGTTTGCTGGTGACAATGATTGTTAAACCAAAAATCAACCGCCATGAACAGTTTGAGAAACAGGGTACAGCTCATCGGGAACCTGGGCCAGGATCCCGAAATCAGGAAAACCGAGAAGGGAAAAAGTGTAGCTAAGTTTACTCTGGCAACTACAGAGAGTTTCCGTAACGGAGATGGACAGAAGGTCGAAGAGACCACCTGGCACAACATCGTTGCATGGAATGGTCTGGCCGATATTGCCGGAAAGTACCTTAAGAAGGGACGTGAAGTCGCCGTTGAGGGAAGGATCACCCATCGCAATTATGAGGACAAGGAGGGCGTGCAAAAGTACTTCACCGAAATCGTGCTGTCAGACATCCTGCTGCTGCGATCGCAGAAAGAAAAGTCTGAATAGGAAAAGAGAGGCTGCTCCGGAAGGGCAGCCTCTCTTAATTGGCTTGAGATGTTATCCTAAAACTTGTAGGAGAATCCTACTCCGATTATCTCCTTAAACTGTATCCTCGGGCCCCATTCTTCGGTCGGCTCAAAAATACCATTGTCATTCCGGTCGACGGGAACCATTATATTGTCATCGTACAGCAGATGAGTGTTTATGTTAACCGAAATGTATTTATTGACCTTGAGGGCAATAAGTGTTTCCCAGCTTACATCTATATTCTGGGGCTTATCGAGATAGTTCGAGAAGAAATCAACCTTTGTCGTGAAAGCAACGTTCTTAAGCAGCTCGTTCTTGAAATCATTCCTTGTATATATTGCCCTCATGTATCCTCCAAGCTCCTTCTTTGACTTCTCCCCGGGAGTGACCCCGAATGCTCCTGCCGCTGAAAGTGTCTCATCGGTAACAAAAGTGAACTTACCGGTAAGCGGAGCGATAAATGCACTGAAATTTGCGTTGGGCTTATAATCCAATCCCGCAGCCACTAACAGGTAAGCGGGAGCAAAAAGATCGGAAATCTTGTTGTCAACATCCGGATACTTATACCCGGGTGTCATCTGGGTCTTGAAGTTAAGCATGGCCGCATAATAGAAATTTTTAAATGCTTCCCTGCCATATTTCGAAAGAAAATCAATCTTATCATCAGTCTTCATAAAGTCAGACTCCTTGCCCTGCCTTAACAAACCGTAACCAAGATCGAGAGAGTTGTCCCATACATTATTTCCACTCTTCAGGTTCGCAAAAGTACTAAACAATCCATTGACAGCCACTGAGTTCTGACCACCGGCTGCCCAGTTTTTCAGGGCTGTCTGTGCCAGGTTCACGGCAAATACCCCACCTGCTTTCCATCCCTGTGTAGTGTCAGACCTGACAGACCGCAATGTCTTTTCTCCCTCAGTTACCTGGCCGAAGGAGGTGCCGCAGAAGAACAGCGTGGCAATAACTAAAACCATTATCCTCTTATCCATAACAGTATTATTTTTCATTAGTGAAGTATGAATTAAAACTGATGCAGCCACAGAAAGGTATGGCTGCATCATTATCATCTTCTATAACCCGGGGGTACCTATTTTTTTACTTCCCTTATCTCTGCTTTTGCGGCGTTTCTCCTGACTGATTCGATGCCATTGTTACGTCCGCTCTCGCTCTTGTAGTTCTGGCTGGTGCCAATAACCTGGCTGTTTGCTGCCGTAAGTGCGAAACGGAACATGTTTGCCGGGGTTTTGGTTTTGGTAAATCTCTTTGCATCAGCGGCGTTCTTTTTAACTGAATCAACCCCGTTCATGCAGGCAGACTTGCTGTTGTAACCCTCACTGCTTAGGATAATCTGACCATTATCAGCTTTCAGCCTGAAACGGTACTCATCTTTCTTTCCACTCTGATAAACTTCAAATTTTGCCATCTCTTTTTGTTTTAAATTAGTAATTTATGTCTGTTTTAATTGTGTCTGTGTCAGCGTTATCATAAATATGCCTGCGGGTTCTGCCAGCGCATATCAACCATGTATAAAATAACCTCTTCGAAAACTCATTATGCAATTATTCGAACGATGACCACCCGAGTTTCAAAAATAACATTATTTAACTAAACATCAAAATAGATAGATAGAATTATTAATGCCATGAAACAGAAATACCGGTGCCCGTCATTCATGACTCAGGACACCGGTAGTTCGTTATGTAAATTCTTAATTCTTAAGTCTTCAGTTCAATCAGCGATAAAGATGGTCATTCATGTCGACGTTTGTCCTGTAGTCACCCAGGAGGTGTTCTGCAAAATAATACCACTTCATCTTTTCAAAATACTGGGTTGCATAATCGAATCCATGAGCAACGCCCGGGATCATAATCTGGTCAAACCTCTTGTTAGCCTTGATAAGAGCTTCAACTACCCTTGAAGTATTTCCCGGATGCACATTATTGTCATATTCCCCGTGTGCAAGGAGGAGATAGCCTCTGAGATTGGCAGCCAGTTCTGCATTCGATTTTGTTTTTGATTCATATGTGACTTTTACCTCCTCACGTTCTTCACCGGTAATCTCGTCCTTTACCTTAACAGTCCTCTTGATCTCCCTTACCCCGTTGTTCGATTCGCTCCAGTTCCGGTTATAAATATTGTTATCGTGGTTGCCTGCTGATGAAACAGCCACCTTATAGAACTCCGGATATGTAAGGATCGCCGCCGTCGACATGAATCCGCCTCCGGAGTGACCATAGATGCCTACCCTGGTTATGTCGATGAAGTCAAACCTGTCTGCTAATTGCTCGAGACCGTATTTGTCATCCTCGAGAGCATAATCCCTGAGGTTCTGATAACCGTACGAGTGATAATACTGGTCTCTCATTGGACTGCCTCCCCTGTGTCCGAAATTGACAACAATGAATCCAAGCTGGGCCAGTGCGACATTATTACCGCCTACCGTGAAGCCATAGGTGCCTGACTCTGTCTGTGGTCCGGGATAAACGTACGAAATGATCGGGTATTTCCTGGTTGTGTCAAAATCAAAGGGTTTATACATGGTGCCGTAGAGATCGGTGATCCCATCCCTTGCCTTAACAACAAAAGGCTCAGCAGGTTTCCATCCGGTTTTCAGAAGCTCGGTAAGATCCACGGTTTCAAGTTCCATAAGAAGGCTACCGGCGGCATCTTTCAGCACTATCTTCGGAGCCTTGTCAACCGTCGAATAGGTGTCAACAAAATACCTGTTGCTCTTTGACAGTGACATTGAGTGGTTGGCTGCTTCCCGGGTAAGCAGACTAACACCCTGTTTGTCGAATGACGACTTATACATCATGCTGTAATAGGGATGGACATTGGGTTCTCTTCCGTAACCATTGAAATATACGACCCTTGCCGCAGTATCAATGCGCTGTATGCCTCCTACAACGAAATAGTCCTCGGTGATCTGGTTTTTGAGATTACCATCCCCGTCATAGCGATAAATCTGTTTCCATCCCGAACGCTCCGATATCCAGAGAAGGTCTTTCCCATCATTTAAAATGTGGAGACTTTCATCACTGATATATGGTTCAATTGTCTCGCTGAACAGGACCTTTACCTCTCCGGTGCTTGTATTGATAAGGCATATATCAATATTTTTGTAGGTTCTGTCCTTACGGGTAACAATCATTCTGTCAGCACTCTCCCTGGGTGTCCATCTTACTGAATTGAACTGGTTATGCCATTTCTTCAGGTCAACGTCGATCCGCTTCTGAGTAGCTGCGTCCCAGATAATCAACTCGCTCTGACCCACATACTCATCCCCTGGCATGGCATAACGATATGTTTGCAGTGTGGGCCTCGGGTTGGCCAGCGTGTTGATAACCCAGAGGTCCTTCACCAGCCGGTTGTCTGTCTTTGTTACGTAGAACTTTTCAGAGTTCCTGAACCAGCTTACCCTTGCAGCCACCCTCCTGGTGGTATCGGGCTCCGTTGTGCCCGAAGCATTTGTGTAACCGTAATTAGCCTCTCCGTCGGTGGTAAGCCTTATCTCGACACTGTCCTTGTCACCAACCTTCATCATATATAGATCATAACCCCTGCCAAATGTTATCCAGGTACTGTCGGGTGAATATGAGGGCCACGACGGCCTTCTTTCGGGCCTTGTCCTTTTTATCGTATCGGAGATTGCCAGCCTCGATGTGGTTATGTCATATAGGAACTTGAGGGAATCTGCGACAAAGGTAAACTTTGTCGAACTCTTTTCTTCAAATGTTATCTGCCGAATGGGCAAGTCCCTGAAGTTGTAGTTCTTTTTGGTCAGAAGCTGCATCTGAGCCGCCATATATTTGCTGTCAAACAACAGCCTTTTCGTCCTTTTCGCGGCATCAACATAATAGTAGCTCTTGCCTGAAGGGGTCTTGAATGAATACCAGAATATATCAAAGTCCCCTATCCATCCGGCATTGCCGTTACCACCAAAACTCAGACTCAGGTCTCCCGTGGTCGGTCTGAGATTGGCGGAAGTATATTTTTCCGCTGCCCTGAAATTGGCTTGCTGAGCTGCCAGGGAACCTGCCAGAAGGCAAACCGTCAATAGTGTTGAGAGTTTCTTCATAGGATACTTGGTTTATGGTTTTCAATTACCAAAATAAGCAAAAAGTAACTTCACGTTGAGAATCCCCAACATGTTTATAAACAGCAATTAAATTAATTATTTAATTAGTAAGACAGTGTCCTAAGACATCCGGAAATCGCGGCCCTTCTGCAGGGCATCAAGATTGACAGCGACCACCTCTTCACCCTTTCTTGCGAAAAGTGATCGCACGGCCGCCTGAAGACCCTCATAGGGCAGATCAATAAAATGGGAAGCCGCACCCAGCACTACCATATTCCCCGACCTTGCCGAACCTGCATCCCTGGCAATTGCGTCGGCATCTATAATTATGTGGTTCCTGATCCTCCTGATCTCTCCCAGAATCTCATCTATCGGAGGATAATCGGGAATATTTATGAAAGGAGTCGAGTTTGTTACAAGCCATCCCTGCGGAGACAGCCATGGCAGATACCTCAGCGACTCCATCGGTTCCACCGAAATCACAATATCAGCCTTGCCATAGGGTATAAGGTCAGAGGCAACCGGTCTGTCAGATAAACGGAGATGTGATTGCACATCACCGCCCCTCTGGCTCATGCCATGAACCTCCGATTGCTTAAGGTAAAGGTTGTTCTCGACGGCAGCCAGTCCTATGGCTGCAGCAATAGAAAGGATACCCTGTCCTCCCACACCCGCCAGTATAATATCGCTTTTCATTGTTTCCTGTTTTTCCGGATTTACCTGATTGATTCCTTCTTCCTTCTTGCAGCAGTCTGAATGCACTCCCTGCGGGCTATAATAACCGAAACTCCATGGTATTCAAGTTCCTTTCTGATAACTGCCACATTTTCATCATGGTTTTTGCGAAGGGGTATTATAACCCTCATATGTTCCGGCTGAACACCAATACCGCTGCAGATGCTCTCAAGCCGGTCAGTTGCGTGAGACTTCTGTCCGCCCGTCATTCCCGTTGTTGAGTTATCCGAAATAATTACTGTAACGGGCGAGTTTTTCAGGACTGCATCGAGTAGTCCTGTCATACCCGAATGTGTAAAAGTTGAATCACCGATTACCGCAACTGCGGGGAATAATCCTGCATCGGCAGCACCTATTGCCATTGTGATTGATGCTCCCATGTCGACACACGAATTGATTGCGCTGTATGGGGGAAGGGCAGCGAGCGTATAGCATCCGATGTCGGAAAATACCCGTCCCGGTGAATGACCGGCAAGAGCTTCATTGAGTGCCAGATACATATCAGCATGACCGCATCCCTTGCAAAACGAGGGGGGTCTCATCCTGACTACACCCGGCGCCTCCATGCCCCTGGTCGATGGCATACCGAGAGCCATTGCAACGATATTGGGATTAAGCTCACCCTCGCGGGGGACAGTTCCGTCGAGTCTTCCGTGAACGGGTTTCTGACCCGGCAATATTCCCTTAATGAGCTCTTCCATTACCGGGTATCCCTCCTCGAGGACAAGAAGTGAGTCACAGTCGCCGGCGATTGTTTCAATAAGTGAATTATCGAACGGGTATGATGTTATCTTCAGAAGCGGGTAAGGAACCTTCCTGTCATCAAAGTTCTCCATCAGGTAATTATAGGCCAGTCCGAAAGTAATGATGCCTGTCCCTCTTTCGTTGCCCTTACTGTAAACATTGTGCCCGGCCAGCAATTTCTCTTTTTTCAGTGCCTCATAGGTCCCCAGCAGGGCATGGTACCTCCTGCGGGCTATAGCCGGTAGCAGGACAAACTGGCGAGGATCGGATGGCAGTGATAGCTTGTTTTCCTCCCTGACAGGTTTCCGTCCAACCCCTGATCGCGAATGTGCCAGTCGCGTGGTAATCCGAAGCATCACAGGAACCCTGTATTTCTCGGAGATCTCAAAACCAGCGAAAACCATATCGTATGCCTCCTGCTGGCTGGCAGGCTCAAGCACCGGCACGAACGAAAACCTGGCATAAAACCTTGAATCCTGTTCATTCTGGGATGAATGCATCGAGGGATCATCGGCTGCAACAACTATCAGTCCCCCGTTTACGCCGGTTATAGCTGCATTTATAAACCCGTCGGCGGCCACATTGAGCCCAACATGCTTCATGGCCACCATAGCCCGCTTACCGGCATATGACATGCCCAGGGCCGATTCCATAGCAGTTTTCTCATTTGCTGACCACTCGCGGTGAATGCCCCTGGTGGCCGCCTCACGCGATTTCTGGACGTATTCCATGATCTCCGTTGAAGGTGTTCCGGGATAGGCATACATACCGTTCATACCGGCATCAATGCCCGCCTGTGCTATCGCCTCATCACCAAGTAACAACAATTTATGCATAGAAATATTTTTTATTTTGTATGATGCCACTTGTTATCTGGTCTTATAAACCGGGTAATCACTGGCAAAATCCGGCATAAATATGTGAATATTTTCCAAACAGCCAAATGATAATGGTTCCATCCTTCACATATATAACAACCCTGCCTTAACGGAAAACAAACCAGGGTTGCAGGTAAATCATAAATTTACGTTAAAATATGGAGATCAGAAGGAAATCTTCTTGTTTTACAAACTTTTTGAGCCAAATTTGCATTAATCAGTAAGAGCGGGGTGAATAGAATCATTACCATACTTTTTCTCTCACTAATAGCGGCTTCAGTTCTGCAGGGGCAGGTTGCTGAGCGTGAGAGGTTCATACAGGTTGATGGCATTGTTTATGATGAGCAATACAACCCTATTCCCAATGTTACCATCTACTCACTAAAGCTTAGGAAGGGGGTCACCAGCAAATCCTACGGTGTATATTCAATAATCAGTGTGCCGGGAGACACCATCATTTTCAGTGCCATAGGGCTCAGGAGGACCTATCTCAATCCACCCGAAGACATTACTGAAAACCGCTGGTTAAGGGATGTGGTGATGGAGTATGACACTATAGCCATCAACGACGTACTGGTATTGCCCTGGGGTTCATATGCCGAATTCAAGAGAGCCGTTGTTGAGTCAGACATCCACAACCAGGAAATGGACAACATGAATGATAACCTGGTACTTATCCAGAAGCAGATCCTTAACGAAACAGGTGTATCGCCCGAGGTAGCCTATAACCATCTGATGCAGCAGATGTCCTATGCCAGTTATACCCGTAATCAGTTCCCCTCCAACAATCTTCTAAACCCGTTTGCCTGGGCAAAGTTCTTCCAGGGACTAAGAAACGGCCTGCTCAAAAACGAACGTAAATAGGCAATTCACTTGATGGACAGATGAGGGGCACCGTGGTTGTTTCTGAGAATGACCTCATCGAAAGCCTTGCGTTTCCTTCTCTTCTTGTCACGCTCGGCCAACTCTTCAGGCAACTGGCCGTTTTCACCGAAATAACCCATGGCCATAATGGCTACCGGCATAACATCATCGCTGAGTTTAAAATAAGACCTGACTTTCTGACGTGAGAAACCTCCCATGATATGCACATCTATGCCGAATGCAGTTGCCTGGTTAAGAATATTCCCCACTGCCATACCGGTATCATGGAGTGCGTAGAAGTTCTCCCTTTTTGTAACCGAGGACTTCATCCGGGCAAGGTTTACAACAAGGGCCCCCGCATGACGGGCCCACACCTGGTTGGTTTCATCAAGAAAAGAGAGAAAGGTTTTGAAACTTGCATCATCATCACGTTCGGCATATACAAAAAACCAGGGCTGCTCATTAAAGCTCGAAGGAGCACATATCGCAGCCTCAAGGACAATTTTCAGCTTTTCAGGATCGAGAGGCCTCTCTGAGTACGAATAGGGGCTCCACCTGTTCCTGATGTTTTCGTGCAGATCACTTTTTCCCATCTTCAATCATTTTTTGTTTTTACCTATTACCACCTCAACTAAATTAACCTGCTCAGAAGGTATAAAACCAACGGCAACGTAAGAAGACTGAAGAGCGTTGATACAAAGACATTTGCAGTTGCAAGCTTTTCATCTGCTCCATATACCCTCGCAAGTATTATTATGTTAGCCATACATGGCATGGAAGATTCCACAATCAGCACCGCTACTACAAGCTGGTCGGCATTCCATCCGGTAAACCGGGGAAGGAGTGAGAACAACAGCATTACAACAACCGGCACCAACAACAGTTTGTTAAAGGTAAGAAAATATACGATTTTATTTCCAAGCATACCCCTTATGTTGCTATAATACATCAGGACCCCCATGTAGATCATCGACAGATATGTATTCGATCCCCCAAGTCCGCCAAGTGATTTCATCAAAAATTCCGGCATTTTTAATCCGGTAAGGAACATAAGGAGTCCTGCCAGTATTGCATAAGTATTGATATTAAATACCTTCAGCATGCTCTTTAATACCGGAGTCCCGTTTCCTGCGCTGAGCATTACCACTCCAAGCGTCCACATAAGAATATTAGAAACAAGCTGCAGCATGCTTGCATAAAGAAGCCCCTCTTCACCGAAAAGGGCATATACCACAGGATAACCAAGATAAATGATATTGCCGAACACACTGTGAGTCCTGAATATTGCTGCCTCTCTCCTGTTCAGTCTCAGAATACCCGACGACAGCCATCCGACAAGGAGCATAATCATCATTACACCCAGCGATAACCATATCATTGAGATACTGTTTGCCAGCAACCTTGGTGTGATGTCAATCCTGCTGAAATTGGTAAGAAGCATCAGGGGCAGGGTGATGTTGAAAATTACTTTGGCAAGGGTATCCTTTGTAGTCTCATTCAAAACGCCTGTGGCAGCTGCCGCTATGCCAACGGCGACCAGGATACCCAGAACAAGGATCTGGTTCAGAATTATTCCGCTCTCCATAAAATGTCGGGATGGGTATGACAGTTTTTCACAGACAAATGTAATAATTTAATAATTTCGCACTGTATGAGGAGATATGAAGGAAAGGTAGCAGGCCTGCTTGGTACGGTCATCGTTCATCTTCTGGCAGCTATTCTGTTTTTCTCGGTGAAGCTGAATACGCTGAAGAGGGAAAGTGAAAGGGAATTTCTGTGGGTCTTTGAGGCACTTGAGGAAAAAACCACTGTGCCGGTGAGTGAAATGCAGAATCCGGAAAACGAGGGTATATGTGATGTTGATCGGATGATCAGCTATATTGTCAGGAACCTGGCA
>JAVEWX010000180.1:0-5111 GCA_034004335.1 Bacteroidales bacterium
GACTGGCATCAGCATACGGACTGAACTATATACCCGGTCCGTGGATGGAGTCGATACAGGTCTCCAAGGGAACGGCTTCGGTGAAAAACGGTTATGAGGCCATAACCGGACAGATAAACGTGGAGTTCAAGAAACCGGCAGCCAGTGAAAAGATATTCATTAACGGGTTCCTCAATGATGCCCTGAGTAGTGAGATGAATGTCAATGCGTCGGCACGGTTCACTGACAGGCTCAGCACCATGGTCTTTGGCCATGCATCGGCCAACAGCAGGGTAGCCGACCACAACGGAGACGGCTTCAGGGACGAGCCAAACGGCAGGCAGGTGAACCTGTTCAACCGATGGGACTATATGACCGAAACCTTCACCTTCCGTGCCGGGGCAAGGGTAATGCAGGAAGAGAGGGTCTCAGGTCAGGTTACCTACAAATCGATGATGCCCGATACCTGGAGTGAAGGTTACGGCATCAACATAAGCACTCTCCGTGCCGAAGCCTTCACCAAGACAGGTGTTGTGTTCCCCTCTGACAGGAGCATGACTGTCGGATGGATACAGAGTGTTTCCCATCACGACCAGGAGTCGCTCTTCGGTATCCAGGGATATAACGGCAGGCAGGATTCCTGGTACTCCTCTCTGCTGTACCAGTGGTCACCATTGCTCAGCAGGCATATCGTTGATGCCGGAGTCAGCTACAGGTATGACAGCTTCAGCGAACAGCTCAACGGAGATCAGCTGTCGAGGAGGGAAAGCGTTCCGGGAGGGTTCCTCCAGTACACCTACAACGACACGGCAAAGGTAACCCTGCTGGCCGGCATCCGCGCTGACAGGCATAACCTTTACGGCACGCTGATAACGCCAAGGGTACATATAAGGATCAGTGCCGGTGACAAAACGACCATCAGGGCCTCCTCAGGGAAGGGTTACCGCTCCACCAACGTTCTTGCCGAGAACCACTACCTGCTGGCCGGCAGCAGGACCATCATCGTGGCCCCCGGTCTTACGGCCGAGGAGGCTGTTACCTCAGGCATAAACATTACCAGGTATGAGACAGTCGGAGGCAATGAGCTCAGGTTGTCGGCCGAATATTATCGTACCGACTTCATTAACCAGGTTATCACCGACATCGATGCCTCGGTCGATGAAGCCAGGTTCTACAATCTCGATGGCAAGTCGTTTTCAAACGTCATACAGATGGAGGCAGCATACAGGCCGCTTCCCGGACTCGACCTGGTGGCGGCATGGCGATGGAACGACGCGCGGATGACCATTGACGGATTACTCCGCGAGAAGCCGCTGACAAGCCGTTACAAGGGACTTGTCACGGCCTCGTACCTGACCAGGCTCAGGAAGTGGCAGTACGACTACACCCTTCAGCTCAACGGTCCGGGAAGGATACCCTCAACGGCGGCCAATCCTGAAGAATTCCGGAGACCCGAATCTTTCGGGAGCTATACCATTACCAACCTCCAGGTGACAAGGTATATGAAGTATTTCGAAGCCTACCTGGGAGTTGAGAACCTCTTCAATTTCACCCAGCATGATCCCCTGATCGCTGCCGGCGATCCGTTCGGCAGCTATTTCGACGGCAGCCTGATATGGGGCCCGGTTATGGGCAGGAAGATATATACAGGTTTCCGGTTCCTGATAAACCGGAATAATCAATAAATCAATTTATTAACCTCTTAAAAATCAAGTGCCATGAAAACTATCAGCAAATTAATCGCAATGGCCGTGATACTGACACTTTCGGTTCAGGCAAACGGACAGGAACAGAAGAAGAGTGTGAAGGACGCAAAGACCGAGACGGTTCAGTTCACCACATCGATGACCTGCAACATGTGCGTAGGAAAGATAATGGATAACCTTCCGAAAGAGAAGGGAGTAAAGGATGTTAAAACGGACCTGGAAAACAAAACGGTAACGGTAACATTTCAGAAGGACAAGAACAGCACGCAGCAGATAAAGCGTTCGATAGAGAAGCTTGGCTTCACTGCGAAGCTTGTCACGACCGGAACTGAAAAGAGGTGAGGTTGTAAAACATAACTGCTCCCCGGAAGGGAGTAAAGTATTAATTATTAATTTGCAGGCGGTTCCCGGCCAGGGTACCGCCTTAATCATTAATGCCAAACCAAAATAGTACCGGTATGAAGAGGTTGATTACCATATTGATGATGCTGACTGTGTCATTCGCAGTCAACGCCCAGAAAAAAAGTCTGCAGATAAGCGACTACGGAAGATTCAGGAGCGTAAGCGCCGAACTCTCCGAAAAGGGTAATGTCGTGGCCATCGTTTACAGTATCCCGAGAAATGATGACACCCTGTTTGTGAGGAACATGGCGACAGGAAGGATCGATACTGTGGCCAATGCCAACAGACCCTCCGTCTCTGATGACGAAAAATGGGTATCATACAGGGTCAACCCCTCCTTCAAGGCTGCCGAAAAGCTGCGGGAAGAGAGGAAGCCGGTGACGTGGAAGGCGGCACTGATGAACCTTTCCACAGGTGTTAAGACGGAGATTGACGATGCCACCTCAACGGCATTCTCAAAAGGGTCGTCCTGGTATGCCGTCCAGAAGAACAAAACCGATCAGAGCATACGCACCAATGGCCGCGACCTGATTCTCACCGACCTGCGCAGCGGCATGATACAACGCATTGGCAACGTATCGTCGTACGCCTTCAACAAGGAGGGAACCATTCTCGCATATACCATCGAGGCCCCCGACTCTGCAGGCAACGGCCTGCTGATAATGAACCTTTCGACGGGAGCATCAAAACCTCTTGACACCGAAAAGGCGATGTACAGTCAGCTCACATGGAACGAAGAGGGAACAGCCCTGGCAGTTCTTAAGGGAACCACTCCCAAAGGACAGACCCACAGGCAAAATTCACTTCTTGTCTTCACCTCCCTCGACAAGGGAGCCGTGAAATTTGCATATAACCCCTCCGTCGACCCGGCCTTCCCCAAGGGATCCGTGATGAGCGAAAACGGCAGGATAACGATAAGCGAGGACCTCAACAGGTTCTTCTTCGGGATAAGGATGCAGGAGCCTAAAACCGAGAGAAAGCCCGGGACCCCTCCCGTGGCTAACGTCGATGTATGGCACTGGAACGATGAGAGGCTTCAGTCGGTGCAGATGAAACAGGCCACACGCGACCAGTCATTCACATATCTCTCGTCGGTGGGTAGAAATGATGCACGATATACCTGTATTGCCGACAGCACAATGAAGAATGCCACCGTCACTCGCGACGGTAAGTGGGCCGTAGGCACTGATAACAGAAAATACATATCAGACTGGGAGGAATCGAAGAATGACTATTACAGGGTGAACACCGCCACCGGAGAGAGAACGCTGATAATAGCCGGACACAAGACCGCGATGGGGCTGTCGCCCGACAGCAAATACTACCTGCTGTGGAAAGATGGGCACATACACCTCTACAATCTTGCTTCGGGAACACTTACCAACATTACCGCCGCAACGCCGGTGTCATTTGTTAACACCGAGTATGACCACTTCGGAGAAAAGCCCTCCTACGGCATTGCCGGATGGACTAAGGACGGAAAGGGGCTGGTGGTGAACAGCCGGTACGACCTGTGGATGATCCCCCTCGATGGTAAACCAGGCAAAAACCTCACCAACGGTTACGGTGATGCCAATGAGATACGGTTCAGGTATATACGTACCGACAGCGAAGAGAGGTTCATTGATCTCTCCAAACCCCTGTACCTGAGTTCCTACGGACAATGGACGAAGAAGGCCGGGTTCTCGGTGCTGGAGAAGGGCAGCCTCACGACCCTCATCTGGGAAGATAAAGGCTTCGGTTCCCCCGTGAAACCCAGGCAGGCCGATAAATTTCTGCTGACAATGGAGTCACCCCGTGAGTATCCCGATTACTACATCACCGACATGCGGTTCGGGACTCCCGTGAAGATCACCGACGCCAACCCGATAGTTGAGGAATACAACTGGTACCGTAATGTCCTCATTGATTATACCAACAGGGATGGAGTGAGGCTTCAGGGTGTGCTTATGGTGCCTGACACCTACCGTCAAGGTGACAAGCTGCCCATGCTTGTCGATTTCTATGAAAAGAACTCTCAGAACCTGAACAGGTGGTCGCGGGTTATATACCGCGACACGCCCATGTTTCCGAAGTATGCCAGCAATGGTTACCTGGTGCTGCTGCCCGACATTCACTTCCGCGTGGGGTCGACGCATTCCGACATGCTGGAATGCATTGAGGCAGCCGTTAACAAGGTTAATGAGCTCGGGTATGTCGACATGAAGCGTATCGGGCTGCACGGTCACAGTTTCAGCGGCCAGGGAGGCAATTACATTGTTACACATTCCAACATGTTTGCTGCTGCGGTGATTGGTGCCGGGGCTTCAAACCTTGTAAGTGACTTCAACCAGCTGTGGAAATCATCAGGTACCAATCAGCATAATTACAACTATTACGGGCAGGGGCGTTTCGGAACAAATCCCTATGACGATTTTGACCTGTTTGTCGGGCAGTCGGCCGTATATCATGCCAGGAACATGAACACTCCCCTGATTCTGTTGCACGGCGTGGAGGATGGTTCGGTGGAATGGCTGCAGGCAATCGAGTTCTACAATGCCCTGCGCTTCAATAAGAAGAATGTTATCCTGCTTTCCTACCCCGGCGAAGACCATCACCTTGCCAAATGGGAAAACCATGTTGACTTTCAGACCCGTATGGAGCAGTTTTACGATCACTACCTTAAAGGTAAGCCTGCACCGCAATGGATGGTTAAGGGAGTTCCCTTCCTGAAGAAGGCGAAGTAGGGTGAAGGGTTGCAGGCTTCGCCCTTCGTAGCTTGAGCCTAGGAGGGTTGCGGGTTACGGTTTGCGGGCTTCGCCCTTCGTAGCTTGAGCCTAGGAGGGTTGCGGGTTTTTCGTTTTAGGTATTGAGGTAAAAAGGCGTAAAAGGCATAGAAGACATATAGGGCGCACGAGGTTTAACAGGGGTTGCCTGATGCCGGGTTTTACCGAACACCGGTTACCGTCATGGGGGAGGGATGCCCCTCTTCTATTGATATCCAACCCCTACGGGGTTTTGCTACCGATTACCGATTACCGATTA
>JAVEWX010000181.1:0-5104 GCA_034004335.1 Bacteroidales bacterium
AGATGGAGTATGGAAAACGGAGTTACCATTCTTGACTGGATGGGCGCCGGAAAACCGGACAAAGAATACGGTGTAAGATATTTCAAACAGCAATATGGCGGGGAGATATTCGGCCCGGGAAGATTTCAGGCCGTTCACAGGCCTCTGCTGATGCTGATCGGAAAAACAGGGGTCAAATTATTAAAGCTAACAGGGAAAAAGCAATGAACATCCTTATTGATATCGGTCATCCTGCCCATGTTCATCTCTTCAGGAATTTTTACTGGGAGATGAAAGCGAAGGGTCATAGCCTGTATGTTACGGTGAAGAGCCTTTCGTCAGCCACAGAGTTGCTGGGCCTCTACGGGATCCCATATATTCAGCTCGGGGTCAAGGGCAGATCATTGTCCGGCAAGGCTTTCAGGCAGGTTCTCTTCAGCCTGATGCTGCTCAGGATTGCCCGGCGACTAAATATTGACATAGGACTGGGTTCTTCGATATCACTTGCACATGCTTCGAGGTTCTGCAGGATGAAGTCGGTCATTTTCGATGATGATGACGACGAGGTTCAACCACTGATGACTAAATTCGGTCATCCATTTGCCGATCTGATAGTATCGCCATCCTCTCTTGAATGTGCACGGGCCTCCAGAAAGGCCCTTTTTTATCCCGGGTATCATGAGCTTGCTTATCTGCACCCCAAAAGGTTCATTCCCGACCCCGGTGTTCTCAATGATGCGGGGATCAAAGCGGGCGATCGTTACTTCGTTTTGAGATTTAATGCTTTCATGGCACACCATGACCGGGGAGTGAGAGGACTTACACCGGCACAGAAGCTGAGCCTTGTGAGGCAGCTTGAAGCCCACGGAAGGGTCTTTATTACCACTGAGGCCAGGATTGAACCGGAGCTCACCGGATATCAACTCAGGGTATCACCTGATAAGGCTCATTCGTTGCTATACTATTCCACCTTGTTCGTTGGCGACAGCCAGACGATGACATCTGAAGCTGCGGTACTTGGAGTGCCGGCCCTGAGATGCAACACGCTTGCCGACTCCATTTCATATTTGCGAGAGGAGGAGGAAACATACGGGCTTACTTATGCGTACAAGCCTGAGGAGTTTGACCGTCTCCGGGAAAGAATCCAAAGCCTGCTCAATAATCCTGACCTGCAAAGTGAATGGCAGCGAAGAAGGATTGTAATGCTTAATGACAAGATTGATGTCACATCATTTATGGTCTGGCTGGTGGAATCTTACCTGGGGCGAGGAGAAATTAGTGATTTAAAGGGAATAGACTATAGCCGTTTCAGATGACTTTAAAAGAGAGCCGTGATTTTACCCCGACGATGTACAGGAGACTCCTGGAAGCATTGAAGGAAGCCGGATACAGATTTCAGTCCTTCGAGGAATATTGTTTCAATCCCGCTAAGAAGGTTGTAATTCTTCGTCATGATGTTGACCGCAGACCGGGTAATGCAATGCGATTGGCAGAAATTGAATCGGAGATGAGAATCAGGGGAAGCTATCACTTCAGGTCAGTGAGTTCCACAAACGTGCCTGCGATTATCAGCCGGATAGCATTCCTGGGGCATGAGCTAGCCTATCATTATGAGGATCTGACCACTGCTGTTAAGATAGCCGATAAGGTTAAAGGCTTTCCTGTAGAGGAGCTGGCTGCAAAGGCTTATGAGTCATTCCTGTTAAATCTACGGTATTTCAGGGAGTATTATCCGGTACGGGTTATTTCAATGCATGGCAGTCCGGGTGAAAGAACTGATAACCGTCTTGTATGGAAATATTTCGATTATCATGAGTGCGATGTTATATGCGAACCATATTTTGACCTGGACTATTCGGAGATGCTGTATCTGACTGACACAGGAGGAAGATGGGATGGGGATAAATACAACATCAGAGACAGGGCCCTAAAAAGCAGCAATGCTGAAACTGAGGCTTTTATTGCATGGAAAGCGAAACCTGTCAGGGGGAGCCTTCTCAATATGACAGATGATGCTGTAAAACTCGTCAAACGATATAAAATTCATTCAACTAAAGAAATTATTTCATTAGCCGGTTCCGGTATGTTGCCGGAGAAACTTGTAATAAATACTCATCCGCAGAGATGGAATGATTCCCTAATCCTATGGATGAGTGAGAATTATATGCAAGTTATCAAAAATCAGATCAAGATACTTGTCATCAAATGGGGAGACAGCAGAACAATTAATTGATTTTTAGTTTAAAGCATTACTATATAATAAGTTCCTATGTTATTGAGTTTTATTATTCAGATCAGATCGGAATGCAACCTTCAGCAAGAATTGATAGTCTTGCTGATGAATTGATTATATAGCAGGATGCTTAAAAAGGACCAGTCATGAATAAACTTCAGGTTACAGCGGTACCTAAAAATATTTGGAGCAGTATAAGGAGAATGATTGTTGCTGCAACCATTTTTGCCTGTTGCTCAGGGATAGTAATGGCACAGGCTCCCACCTGGGTGCCGCCAACTCCCTCTATCGGAACACCAGGGCCTGTTTCAATCCCGGTAAACTATGGTATTGATATGACCGGTACGGTCTATATCATTGTCTTCAACTATAATTACGGCGGTATCCTTACTTCAACCGGTGTAAGAAACTCGGCTATTGCAGGTCCATCCGGCTCACTTGTTGCAACAGCCGTAATACCTGTTGCCTCAATTAATACCGTGCTACAGCATATTTTCACAGGACTGGCTTCCAGTACCCTGCACTCTGTTTACCTCGTGGCAGCAAATTCCCTTGGTATACTTCAGGCATCACCGGTGAAGCTGCTGGCATCGACTGCTCCATGCCCCAAGATACAGGTTCAGGACTTCTTCGGCAATTTGGGTGAATGTGTTAACCTCGGTGCGAGCGGGATGTTTCAGGTCAACCCTCTCGTAGCATTGCCGACGGGAATTCTTGCAGGGAGCCAGTGGACTATTGACTGGGGTGATGGATCACCTGTGTGGACCTACACCTCTGTGGCTGACGATGACCTTCCTCCTCCGCAGATCCATAATTTTTCTACAACAACCAATTGCGCATATGTAGGTACATGGACAGTCAAGAACCCCTGCAACGAATTTTATGCGAAGCAGGGGGTGTTTGTCATTCATGGGCGGGATATTCCCCTTGACGGTGACGGGCTGTTGCAGATGCAGGAGACCACCACGGGCGATGTGGATATCGTCTATGTGTGCGAAGGCAGCGAGCACAGCATCTCCCTGAGGGATATCAGCATCTGGAACTGCCAGAACCCGACTGTGCCACCACCTCTGAATCCAAGCGATTATGATAACGAGTCACCGAGGACGATACAGTTCGTGTACGGTGAGACACCGGCCGGTGCCGTGATGAATACGATTTCCGGTGATGTGCTTATCGGCGGGGCTAACATTGCCAACAGTGCAAACGGATATGTCGGACCGGTGATCGGACCGCTTAACCCGCCTAATCCAAATACCCTTACCGATGTCATAACCATTCCCGCTACATGCCAGGCAGGCGAGAGGTTTTATGTCTATCTCAAGGACTGGAACAAGTGCAATCCTTTTATTGACGAGAATGTCGATTACGTCTCTGAGCAGTTTATAATTGAGGTTATTGAAGCACCACCGGCACCGGCAGTGATCACACCGCAGGTATACTGCTTCGGCAGTGTGGCTCCCACCCTTACCGCCACCATCAGCCTTGCAGGCAACACCCTGAACTGGTATGATGATGCTGCCCTGACCACACTTCTCTATACGGGCAACCCGTTTACCCACGGGATGACCGCGCCGGGAGTCTACGATTTCTATGTCACGGAGACCAGCGGTGTCAACGGATGCGAAGGTCCGCCCTCGCAGATCGACCTTTACATCAGGGAGGAGCTCTCAAGACCCGGCATCATCTCCGGGCCTTCAGAGGTATGTATCAATGCCACTGGCCAGGTCTTCTCAGTGGCTGCTGACCCGCCGACGTATCCGGTTGGCGGAACAACGGAGTATGTATGGACCGTCCCTGCGGGGTGGACCATTACCTCCGGGCAGGGCACAAAAGAGATAACCGTCGATATCGGCGGCGCGGCCGGATCAAGGACTGTCAGTGTTGTTAACCAGTATACTACTGATCCCAGATGTCCTTCGCCTGCAAGAACATTTGATGTCACCGTCAGTCCGCTGTCGGTGGGAGGCACCGTATCCGGTACCTCTCCCATATGTTTCGGTTCGAGCGTGACACTGACGCTGTCAGGTCACACAGGAACTGTCGTAAGGTGGGAGAGAAGGCTCTTACCTTCAGCTACATGGACAAATGTTGCCAATACAACAACATCATACACATATGTTCCTCCCACTGCAGGCACATGGGAGTTCCGTGCCCTTGTCAGGAGCGGATCATGCTCTGCAACTTATTCATCCGTCAGAACTATACAGGTAGACCCGGCATCTGTCGGGGGTACAATTACAGGGGGAACAACGCCCATATGTCTTGGCTCGAGTACCGGAGTCATGACCCTCTCGGGCTATACCGGCTCCATTGTGAGATGGCAGTACAGGCGCAACGGCGGTTCATGGATCAGCATTACCAATACTACCCATACCCTCAATCACACCCCGTCGCAATCGGGTACATATGATTACCGTGCCGTCGTAAAAAGCGGTGTCTGTGCCACAGTATATTCTTCCTTAAGGACTATTGTTGTCAATCCGCTCTCAGTGGGAGGATCGGTTACAGGGGGAACAACTCCCATTTGTATAGGCTCTTCCACTGGCGTGATGACACTGACCGGATACACCGGCACCGTTGTACGCTGGCAGAGGAGGCTCAACGCCGGAGCATGGTCAAACATTGCCAATACCAATGCCACCTATTCCGAGATACCGTCATCAGCGGGTACCTGGGAGTACCGTGCAGAGGTACAGAGCGGAGTATGCTCTTCAGTATACTCAGCCGCCCGAACTATTATAGTGATGCCTCCTTCAGTAGGGGGCACGATATCCGGAGGCAGCTCACCCATCTGTCCCGGGGTATCCACGGGAGTAATGACCCTCTCAGGGCATACCGGTGCCATTGTAAGGTGGGAGAAGAGAGTTAACGCCGGTGCCTGGTCGAACA
>JAVEWX010000033.1:0-24773 GCA_034004335.1 Bacteroidales bacterium
CATACGGTCGGAAGTAATGCGTATTGCTGTTATGTTATCCTTTGCTGCAACGGCCTTATAGTCCTCATAAGCGGTTACCGACCTGATCACCGTTCCGGGATCATCGGGTTCGAGGGTATTCTTCAGAATTACAGGTATTTTTCTTTCACGGGCCGGATTCATGGTTGAGGGGTGAAGTATTTTAGCGCCGAAATATGCAAGTTCGGCAGCTTCATCAAATGAAAGTTCCCGAATTACTGATGTGCCCTCCACAAACCTCGGATCATTATTATGAAAGCCACTGATATCAGTCCATATCTGAATCTCACTTACGCCCATCACTGCTCCTATTATTGAAGCTGTATAATCGCTCCCGCCCCTGCGAAGATTGTCTACTTCGCCGATGGAATTGCGGCATATGAAACCCTGGGTAATGAATAAATCCGTATCGGGGTGCCGTAGGAGTTCCCGGTTAAGGTTTTCAGCAATGTAATAGTAATCAGGTTCCCCATCCTTGTCAATCCTCATGAAGGCAAGGGCCGGCAGCAGGACAGATTCGGTACCTGTTTCCTTCAGCCAGAGATGAAACAGGGATGTGGATATAAGCTCCCCCTGAGCAACCACCAACTTTTCATCCCTCGGCTTGAAATCACCCGCACTGAACCTGTCGACCAGATCAAAACAACTATTAATCAAATCATTAACTCTATTCTTAGACGCAACGTCACTGAACAGTTCGTTAACCACACCCTGGTATTTATGTCTCAGGGAGGAGGATATTTTCTGCGCGTTCTCCTGGTCTCCCGATTTAAGGGCGGCTGATATCTCCAGGAGGCTGTTTGTGGTTCCGGCCATTGCCGAAAGAACCACTATCTTTTTATCCCCGTTGCTGATCAGAGACTTGAGGGCCATCATTCTCGCGGCACTGCCCACTGACGTCCCGCCAAACTTAAGTACTTTCATTTTCACATTTTACGGGTAGCAAAAGTAGATTTTTTTTAAAAGAACAGGTTAATTTGTGGTATATTTTTTGCAGTGTGACCGGTGTATTGTAACCCCGCTATATGAAGAGAATATTTATTTTCCTGGTGCTGATTTCAATTGCCTCCACAACCATGATATCGGGACAGAAGGGAACCAGAGATACTTTAAAGGTCGGCAAGGATTCGATGGAATATGAACTGATAATCATCGACCCTGAGTTCGAAGGCTGGCTTTCGACCAAACCATCAATGAATTACCACTCCAACGAGTTCTACAGGCAGAGGAACATAAGATATGTTCAGGAGTGGAACCACCGCTTCAGGAGTCCCGACAGGTATGGCGACCTATATGAAACATATATCGATTACAGGCCTAACATCGATTACGAAATTGAGCTCAATTACAGGCTTTACTATTATTTTGTCTATTTCGAGGAAAAGAACAGGGTAAGGCTGATATCGCGGGTCAGGTAAGCTGTGTTCCGGTAATTTTGTTCCTTTTTGAAAAAACTATTCTCTTGTTTTGAAAAAATATTTACTTTTGCACCCGCTGCAGAGATAATAATTGCAGCCTGTTCTTTTACAAATGGACCGGTCTCAGTGCACTGAATGCTGAGCTCGAAGTCAGAAGGCCCAGATGGCGAAATTGGTAGACGCGCTAGTTTCAGGGACTAGTGTCAGCAATGATGTGCAGGTTCGAGTCCTGTTCTGGGCACAGATCATACACCCGCCCAGGTGGTGAAATTGGTAGACACGCCAGCTTGAGGGGCTGGTGCCGGTTACGGTGTGCAAGTTCGAGTCTTGTCCTGGGCACAAAAACATAAAGAGGCTGTCTCAAAAGGGCAGCCTCTTTTATTTTGGGTTTGCAAAAACCTATTTTATCGGTTGCATAAGCTTGTACACGGGGTATTCCACAGGTTTCGTTTCAGCACCCTTCCCCATCAGGTAATTATCAAAATAGTTCCATAGCAGCAAACCATCATCCGACTGTGGCTCAAGCATGTAGAAGATGAGCCAGGCAAGTGGCTGCCGCATATCGACGAAATAACTTCCTGCAGGTACATTAACGGTCTTACGGCTGAAACTACCATCAACCGTTACAGTATAATGGTTCCCGTAGGAGGGTCTGGCAGAACGGGAAAACTTACTGACTGTAAACAGGTCAGCCTCTATTTTCTCCCTGCGCGATATGTTGCTGACCTGAATACCATGCTCTTTTAGTTTGTCGGCAACATCTCCCAGTTCAGCAGGGAAATAGTAACCAAACGGGACATTTGCAACTACGCGGGGTTCAAAATGATTCATGTGGGTAACATCACTTATCCAGTGCAGTCTGCCGGTGGCCCTGCTTCTTGTCCTTCCGTTGTCGTCGGTATAGCTCTCAGTTTCCCTTGTCAGCAGGTTTATTTTCTCAGGCGATGCTGCCATTGTGAAGGAGACACCCCTTGTGAGTGTCCCATTATTTTCAGATATCAATTTTATCGTTTCTGTCTCCGCCTCATTAATTAACCTCACCATTTCCGCACCATTTTCGCTGGTGTGTTCAAGTATTGAAACCAGGAAAAGGTATGTGCTGAGAGTTCTCTTTTCGAATCTGTCATGTGCGAAGGTCTCACTTAGAATGGACATCCGGTTTCTGAGGCCCATGTAATTAACGATATAACGCGGCAGGTGCGAATAGGTCGAAAATGTTACCGGATCGCCAGGCCGGGAACGCATGTTACCATAATAGAAGAATGGCAATCCCGAGCGCTCGAGAATTTTCGATGTAACCGGAGCAAGTATGCTGTCTTCGACATAGCTGGTTATCTGCGGCATACCGGCCGACAGATATGGTGCTGCGTAATTTAGCGCATAACCGTGCCACGATCCGTTGTCGGTATGCAGGTCAATAAGAAGTACCGGATCCCATTTGACGATTATCTCAGAAAGAAGTGCCTTCATCTCCCTGGCTTCAGCCTTGATACCCTCACGGTTAAGGTCAAAACCCTCACCCGATGTCCTGATACCAGCCATCAACGGGCTCCCGTCCTGGGAGGGTCTGCTGGTTGCACTGAGTTTATCGTTGCCATCGGGATTATAGTTGGGACAGAAAACAAGAATCTGGTTTTCGATCAGATCCTGCCTGGGTCCGAAACATATCTCGCGCATGAGACGCAGCGAGGCCTCCTTTCCCTCAACCTCACCGGCATGAATGTTTCCCTGAATATAGATAACGGGTTTGCCTGTTGCAGCAGCCTCCTCAGGTGTCGATACGGCGGGCCGGGCAATTATAACCATCAGCAGGTCATTACCATCACCGGAGGTGCCGAACTTCTTCATTGTTGCCAGATCACTGGCCCGGTCGAGGGTCTCACAGAAGGCAACCACATCGGCATTAAGAGATGTCTCTGCATAGTTGGTTTTCTCTGCTCTTGAAAAAAGAGCCTCAGGAATTGTAAGGTTCTGGGCTGTAGCAACTGTGCTTCCTGTAACGATAAAGGCCGCACAAACAAGAAATAAAAGATACTTGCTCATGTTATCAGGTTTAAATCACCCAAATATAGGTCTTTTATCTCTCACAAATAATATTCTAGAACATAAGTGGGCAGGCAGGCCCGCTCACTTGTCAGACGGCATCCTTTCCAGCTTTTTGATAACCATTGTTCTGTCGCGTGTTTCTGAAGAACCACCTTTCCCTCCCACATAGTCAACCCATGCAACGAACCTGTTGATATGGTTCGGCACAAGCTGAGGAATCCTTATGAAATTGACATCCTCGGTCTTGAGTGTGTAGTTGTTGTGGTTCATTTCCCAGACATCAACAAAATAAACATAGGATCCCAGACCGGTGAAGATCACCTTGCCATTCTGATCGGTAAAGCCTTCAACAAGCATGTTGGTCTCATTATCCCAGTCATCCAGTGTAGGATAGAGTATGACACTTGCTCCCTCCACAGGATACTCCTGGTCCCATTCCAGTACCTCTATTTCAAGTGTGGTCGGATACTTCACGTTTATGGTCTGGTAGGCATAATCGGCATTGCCTTTCCGGGTGATGGCCGCCAGCATAACCTGGAATGTACCGGTTGAACTGTATGAATAGACAGGATTTACTGCCGTAGAACGGTTTCCATCGCCGAAATCCCATTCAAACCTGAATGCATTATACGAGTTATTGGTAAAGGCAACCTCCTCGCCCACAATGACATCAATCTTGTCAGTGAAGAAGAATGCATTGGGTTGAAGTTCACAGGAGGTTGCTGCCATTAACACAATTGCCAGAGAGTAGATCAACTTTTTCATTTCTGAGAGTGTTATGTTTAAAGGATAATCCCAAATAATGTGCCAACACTCACTAAAAAGAGCATTGAGTAGTTGAACAAGGGGAAGAAAGCTGTTGTTGAATTTCAATTGAAATATTAGTTATCTTTGCAAGCTGTTTTTTAAATATGGAGACAATTAAAATTACCTTCCCCGACGGGTCGGTAAGGGAATATGAAAAAGGTATCACCGCACATGCAGTTGCGGCGATGATAAGTCCGGGGCTGGCCAGGGATATTCTGTCGGTTACGGTGAACGGTGAACTTCGTGACATTAACCGTCCCCTGGAGAGCGATGCTGCAGTCAAGTTTCACAAGTGGGATGATGAGCAGGGGAAGCATGCCTTCTGGCACTCTTCGGCACATCTGCTGGCTGAAGCACTCGAGTCACTTTATCCGGGCATCAAATTCGGAATCGGACCGGCCATTGAGAATGGTTTTTACTATGATGTTGATCCCGGTGAGGATAGGGTGATCACTGATGCCGACCTTCCTGCCATTGAGGCAAGAATGAAAGAGCTGGCAGCAATGAACAGTCCTTATCTCAGGAAGAATGTAAGCAAGAGAGAGGCGCTCGACCTGTTCGCGAAGAAAGGAGATGAATACAAGACCGAACTAATTGAGGAGCTTGAGGATGGGACCATAACCCTTTACTCTCACGGTAGCTTCACGGACCTGTGCCGTGGGCCTCACCTCCCATCAACCGAACCCATCAGGGCTATCAAGGTATTAAGCATTGCCGGCGCATACTGGCGGGGCGATGAAAACCGCAGGATGCTGACCAGGGTATATGGTATAACCTTCCCAAAACAGAAGATGCTCGATGAGTATATGGTACTGCTTGAGGAGGCCAGGAAGAGGGACCACAGGAGGATAGGCAAGGAGCTGGAGCTGTTCACCTTCTCGCCCAAGGTAGGCATGGGCCTTCCGCTCTGGTTACCCAGGGGAGCCGAACTCAGGACTCAGCTTATTGACTTTATGACAAGGGTACTCAAGCAGAGAGGTTACAAAATGGTTGCCACTCCTCATATAGGTAATGTTAACCTGTACAAGACCTCCGGGCATTATGAAAAATATGGTGCTGACAGCTTCAGGCCCATGAGCACGCCGCAGGAGGGCGAACAGTTCATGCTGAAACCCATGAACTGTCCCCATCATTGTGAAATTTACAGCGCCACTGTCCATTCATATAAGGATCTTCCCCTCAGGCTTGCTGAATTCGGGACTGTTTACAGGTATGAACAGAGTGGCGAACTTCACGGTCTTACCAGGGTACGCAGCTTCACCCAGGATGATGCGCACCACTTCTGCCGGCCCGACCAGCTCAAGGAGGAGTTTAAAAGTATCATTGAGCTTGTTCAATACATTTTCAAGGCACTCAATTTCAATACTTTCACTGCCCAGATATCGCTTCGTGATCCCGACAACAAGGAGAAATACATTGGCAACGACGAAAACTGGGATAAGGCAGAGAAGGCGATCATAGAGGCTGCCGGTGAGATGAAACTGGAGACTACCATTGCAAAAGGAGAAGCAGCATTTTATGGCCCCAAACTCGACTTTATGGTACGTGATGCAATCGGCAGAAAATGGCAGCTGGGAACCATCCAGGTTGACTATAACCTGCCTGAGAGGTTTGAGCTTTTCTACAATGGTGCCGACAACATGAAGCATCAGCCGGTGATGATTCACAGGGCCATATTCGGATCAATGGAAAGGTTCATTGCGGTTCTCATTGAAAATACGGCAGGAAAATTCCCGCTCTGGCTCGCTCCCGACCAGGTGATTATTCTGCCAATCAGTGAAAAATTCAATGATTATTCTAAAAATGTTTTGAATTTTCTCAATAATTCCGATATTCGCACCTTAATTGACGACCGTAACGAGAAGATAGGTAAAAAGATAAGAGATAACGAGTTAAAGAGGATTCCATACCTGCTCATAATAGGTGAAAAGGAGTCCGAATCGGGAACAGTATCGGTCAGGAAGCAGGGTGAAGGCGACAAGGGAACAATGACTACTGATGAGTTTGCAGCCTTCATCAGGCAGGAAATAGAAAGAGAATTGAGCAATTGAAACAGTTGGTAACCAAAGAAAGGAGGAACGAACCATAGCTGAGCAGAGTTTTAACCGCCAGGGAAGGAATTTCCAGCAGAGGCAGCCGATGCACAGGATCAATCATCGCATTAACGCGAAGATTGTAAGAGTGGTCGGAGAAGGGATCGAACAACAGGTAATGAGCATCCAGGATGCCATAAAGCTGGCAGATGAGATGGAGCTCGACCTGGTTGAAATTTCACCAAATGCCGATCCGCCGGTCTGCAAGATCATCGATTACCAGAAATTTCTTTATCAGCTTAAGAAGAAACAGAAGGAGATTAAGGCCAAGTCGACCAGGATAGTGGTCAAAGAGATAAGATTCGGCCCTAATACCGATGATCATGATTATAATTTCAAGCTTAAGCATGCAATAAAATTCCTTGAGGAGGGATCCAAGGTAAGAGCCTACGTGTTCTTCAAGGGCAGATCTATTCTTTTCAAGGAGCAGGGTGAGGTTCTTCTGCTGAGGTTCGCCAACGACCTCGAGGAATATGGGAAAGTTGAACAGTTGCCCCGGCTGGAGGGAAAGAGAATGATTATTTCGCTGGCCCCAAAAAAGAAGATATAAGTAAAGTCACATATACAATTATAAATATCATACACTAATGCCAAAAATCAAGACAAATCCGGGCGCGAAGAAGAGATTTTCTCTTACCGGAACCGGGAAGATCAGGCGCAAGCATGCGTACAAGAGCCACATCCTTACCAAGAAGGCAACCAAACGTAAGAGAAATCTTACATACTTTGGTGAAGTTCACAAGGCAGATCAGAGCAATATCAAGCTGCTTTTGGGTCTTAAATAGATGATTGCCCTGAGAATCGAAAACTATTATTAACAGGTTGAACAGCTTAAAAGTCTCATATGAGCGCTGACATCCAAAAAAATGTAAAACAATGCCAAGATCAGTAAATTCAGTTGCGTCGAGGGCCAGGAAGAAGAAGCTCCTCAAGCAGACGAAAGGGTACTTCGGCTCCAGAAGAAACGTATGGACAGTTGCGAAGAACACCCTCGAAAAAGGATTAGGTTACGCCTATCACGACAGAAGGAAGAAGAAGGGAGAATTCAGGGCACTCTGGATACAGAGAATCAATGCAGGTGTCCGTCAGTATGACATGAGTTACTCGGAATTCATGGGCAAAATTGCACAGAAAGGCATTGCCCTTAACAGAAAAACCCTTGCCGACCTTGCAATGAACCATCCGGAAGCCTTTAAGGCAATAGTCGACAAAGTAAAGGAATAGAAAAAATCCCGAGGGCAAAACCCCGGGATTTTTCTTTTATCTATCACAGTCAGATCAATTAATGTCAGTACTACCGTGCTTTCATGAAGAACCTGCTGAACCGTATCTTCTTAAGTCCCCTGGCCTCCTTGTTTATTGACAGCCATATAAACCTGGGTGTTCCGACAACATGGTCTTCCGGGACAAAGCCCCAGTAGCGCGAATCGGCACTGTTATGCCTGTTATCTCCCATGAGCCAGTAGTAACCCATGGCAAATGTATAGCTATCCGCAGGCTTACCATTAATATATATGACATCATCATCGATCTTCAGGTCATTGCCCTCATATACATCTATTATCCTTTCATATAGACAGATGTTCGAAGAATCGAGCTGAACGGTCACTCCCCTCGCCGGAATCCACAGCGGTCCGAAATTATCCTGGTTCCATCTGTATTGCTCGTTGTGGGGAAATATTACAGGTTCAGCCTCTCCTGCCCTTGCCACCTTTGGTGTTATCTCAATGACATTCGAAAAGCCTTTCAGGATAGCCAGATTGTCAACAGTAAGAGGAAGTTCATAAAGGGTTGAAGAGTGCATAAGCTGGTCTGAGCGGTATATCTCCATCCTCTCGAATGCCCTGGGATTTATCCTTGTCCCGTTCGTGGTAACGAAGTAGTTGAACTGCCTCGTCGGCTTAATTTCCGCTTCAACGCCGTTGACCCAGAGTACGGCATCCTTTATCTCAATGGTATCTCCGGGCAAACCTACACACCTCTTGACATAGTTGTCACGACGGTCAACAGGTCTGTAAATAATGGTATACCTCCTCTTCACCTCCTGACGGGCAAGCGACATGTAGAGATCATCGCTCTTTGGCTCCGTCCCGGTAAGAAGATCATATGCCTTCAGTTCCCTCATATGGGAGCGAACTATCTCATAATAGCTTACTGCCTGGTTTTCAACCACCACCGTATCACCCTCGGGAAAATTAAAAACAACCGGATCGTATCTTTTAACCTGTCCCAGTCCCCTGAGTCTTTTATAGGGCCTCTGTATCAGGTTTGACCATGATTTACCACCGGTTATCGGCATGGTATGCTGTGTAAAGGGGAATGCAATGGGAGTATTAGGCAATCTCGGGCCGTAAGCCACCTTACTGACGAACAGATGGTCGCCTATGAGCAGTGATTTCTCCATCGAACCTGTCGGAATACGATAGTTCTGGAATAGAAAGATGTTAATAATGGTAACTGCAATAACAGCAAAAATCAAAGCATCGAGCCATTCAATAAGTATATGGTTCTTCTCATGCCTCTTCTTCCAGAAGGCCCAGTTGATTTTTTCAGTGACGTAGATGTCGAAAATAATTCCGAGTCCGATCAGGAACCACCAGTTGCCGAGCCAGATAACCCAGAGAATATACAGAGTGGCTGCCAGACCGAACTTAAAGTACCTGTTTGATAATATTTTCATATCGTAAATCTTATGAAATGAACGCCCAAAATAGTCATTAATTGTCAGAATCCGAAAACATCAACGAGTGTAAAGACGCCTTTCCTGCCGGCAATGAATTCGGCTGCCATTACCGCTCCCAGGGCAAACCCCTTTCTGCCGAAGGCTTCATGGCTGATAGTTACGGCGTCCATCCCTGATGTCCACCTTATGTGGTGGGTTCCGGGCACAGATCCTTCCCTCACCGAGTTTACGGGAATTTCCACGGGATCAGCCGATCCGCCCCGTAACCATCCCGAATACCCGCAACCGGCGCCAATTATCTGTTCCGCCAGCATAATTGCCGTACCGCTCGGCGCGTCGAGCTTTGCCGTGTGATGTATCTCTTCAATGGCAGCCCTGTAACCCCCGATCTTCTTCATCCATCCGGCCAGTACCAGGTTCAGCCGTGAGAGAATGAAGACACCGGGACTGTAATTGGAAGCGTGGATGAAAGCTGTGTTGCACTCCCTGGCCAGAGAGGACATCTCTTCATAACGCGAAAGCCATCCCGTAGTGCCTGACACAACCGGTATTCCTGCCCTCAGGAGGGAAGCAATAACCGCGGGAGCTGCAGCCGGAACCGTGAATTCGATCACTGCATCCAGTCCGGATATTGCTTTCCAGTCGACAGTGCCGATACTGTCTGCATCGACAATGGCTGATATGCTGTGCCCCCTTTCAATGGCCATGGCTTCGATCTCATGTCCCATTCTTCCGTATCCTGCGATTGCAAGGTTCATCGTAGTATTTATTTTTTTGCGAAAATAGGTCATTTTTGCGAGCCCTCCTTCCGAAAACATATTTAATAATATATGTCAGCGGTGCCTCATCAGTGTTTTTTTTGCATATATTGGTCACCGAAACTAAACCAACAGGGTCCATGAAAAATATTGTTCTATTTCTGATAGTTACGGTTATGGTTGCGTTCAATTCATGCACTGATGTGCAAAAAGCCGACATGGTGATTCTCAACGGGAAGGTTCTTACAATCGATGACAGCAATCCCTACGCGGAAGCCATCGCCATAAAGGGGGAATTTGTCACTGCGGTGGGCAATAACAAATCTGTTTCCAGGATGATTGAAGAGGGAGTGACCGAGGTCATTGATGCAGGAGGCAAGCTGGTAATACCCGGGTTTAACGATGCCCATGCCCATTTCGGTCCTGTCAACCCCGACTATGTTGAGCTGAGATACATCACTGATCCGGCTATAATTACAGAGAAGGTACGCGAACAGGTGGCAAGGTCAAAGCCCGGAGAGCTTATCCGCGGGGGACACTGGGAACATGAAATGTTCACAACCAGGGAGTGGCCGACAAAGGAGCTGATAGATGCAGTATCTCCGGATAACCCGGTAGCCCTCAGCCGTGCTGATGGACACAGTGTATTGGTTAACAGCTATATAATCAAGAATTCAGGAATTACAAAGGACACGCCCGACCCGTTTGGCGGGGAGATAATGCGTGACCCTGTTACCGGGGAACCGACAGGCATCTTCAAGGAGTCAGCCATGGATCTGCTCAGATACGGCGCCGTAAGGGTGGAAAGAACCCCTGAGGAGGAACAACAGCGGACACTCACCGGATACCATATGGCACTCCAGCAGGCTCGTGAACTGGGAATTACTAGCATACAGATACCGGGCTCTGCCAGCTGGGAGATGTATGATGAACTGCTTGCAAAGGGTGAGCTGACAACAAGGATAGACATAGGTGCCGGGCTGACAGCCAATGTCGAGAGGCTGGCCAGGTACAAGGCGCTGATGGAAAAATACCCGCGCGAAGGCAACTGGCTGCGATTCGGGTATCTTAAGGATTTCATGGATGGGACCCTCGGTTCCGGAACGGCTATGATGTTCGAACCATTTACTGACGAGCCCGACAAGATAGGCCTTCCGCAAATAACCTGGGAAGAACTGGAGGAAAGAGTACTCACTGCCGATTCTATGGGATTTCAGATCGGAATACATGCCATCGGACCCAAAGCCAACAACTGGATACTCAATGCCTATGAGAAGGCTATTGAGAAGAACGGGAAACGCGACAGCAGGCACAGGAGCGAACATGCCCAGATACTTATCGAATCAGATATCCCCCGTTTTGCAGAACTGGGAGTAATACCATCGATGCAGCCAACGCACTGCATCACCGATAAACGCTTTATTGTAAAGAGAATAGGCGAAGAAAGAAGCCGGTGGTCTTATACATGGAAGAGCCTGGCCAACGCAGGTTCGATACTTGCCTTTGGCACCGATTACAGTGTTGAGCCACTGAACCCGATGGAGGGACTCTATGCTGCGGTAACCAGGAAAGACCGTATGGGAGAAGAGGGAGAGGGCTGGATCCCAGAAGAGAAGCTGACCATGGAGGAGGCTATCAAATATTACACATACGGAGCAGCATACGCCCAGTTCATGGAAGACCGGAAAGGAATGCTCAGGAATGGATACCTGGCCGATATCGTTATTACCGACCGCGATCTTCTGACCATCCCGGAGAATGAGATCATGAAAACCAAAGTGGTCCTCACCATTACCGGCGGAAAGGTCGTCTACAGGGCAGATTGATAATAAGACATCAATTTTCTGCGTCGGTAAGGGAGGAGAGTATCTCAAGAGCCTCCTCCCTGCTGCTGCCGCAGAAGAGAGGTTCAGCCTGGAAGGTACTGCATACGGCAGGACGCTCGGGCCGGCCATACAGTGCGCACCTGTAATCATGGGTCAGATGGATGCATCTGACACCTGCAGGTTTACCTCCCTCCATCCCCGGAATGGGTGATGAAATTGAAAGCGCTATGCAACAGGCACCGCACAACGGCCTGCATTCCATCTTCTCAGACTTGTCCATGATGCATTCCCGGGAGGTTTGCAGGATTTTTTTCCGGCCCCGGAGCGGTGATTATTTCTTCCCCTTAGCCTTTTGTATCTTATCCTTCTGCTTAACAGACTCTGCCTCAATCCTTTCCATCTCCTTTTCAATGGCATCGAGTTCAGCCTTCTTTGCAAGGTATTGCTCCTCAGTCATCTCATTCCTGTTCTTTTTTTCCTCAAGCTTTTGCCTGGCTTCAGCAATCTTCATCCTGCCCTCCGATGACTTTGACTCAACCTCACCAATTTTCTCTTCGGCTGACTGCATCCTGGCTTGTGCCGCTACTGCCTGTCCGAATTCCCGTCCGGAAAGGTCACCCTTGTTCCTTCCAAGGGCCCTTCCCTCCTCTGCTGCACCCTCTCTCGATTCGGCTTTCAGAGTGTCCCTGCCGGCCCTGCCCGGAGGCTGCTCACGCTGTCTTGTGGCCTCTTCCCGGGCCTGATCGCCCATTCTCCTTCCACGGCCCATCGCAGCAACACTGTCGCCAACAGCCTTCATGGTGGTATCGATCCCCTGTATCCTCCCCTGGGCTCTTTCCCTGTTCTCTTCCCTTTCCTGGCGGGCATTACCCCTGCCCTGCTGGGCTACCGCCTCTCCCGTTACCAGGAAGAACAGTACGGTAATTATTATTGTCAGATGCTTCATAATATTTTAATCAGATTTTTACTTCAACTCCTCAATTATTGAATCCAGCTTCTTTTCAACCTCTTCCGATGCCTTTTTAAGGTCATCAGCGGTTTTCTCAATCTCTTCAATCACCTCCCGGGGTACTTCATCGGCAACTTCCTGTTTTCCCGATGAACCTCCGCCCGAACAGCCCCATATGAAAATGAGGCTGATAATAATAAAGAATATCCTTTTCATAATAGTCTGGTTTTAGGTTGAACTCAACATAACCACCAAATTTAATAAAAACAAATTATAACTGCAAACCCTTTCATATAAGACAAGTTTCCGTCAAATGATTTTTGAAAGAGAGGGAATATTATAGTAACTTGCTGATATATCCCTCCGGTCAGAAACCGGACAAGATATATGTTCCTTAACCAAATACCTGGCTTATGAAAAGATCTGATATCATTATCGTTATGCTGATGTTACTTATGCTGGTCAGCTCTGCGGCTCCCTCCTTTTCCCAGTCAAAGGGACTGAAAACCATTACCGCGGAAGACCTACGCTACCATCTCGAATTCCTTGCCGACCCTGTATTCAGGGGCAGGGAGACAACTTCCCAGGAACTTGAGATTGCCACACTTTATATGGCGAACCTGGCCAAACACAGAGGGCTGAAACCTATACTCGCCGACGGTTCCTTTTATCAGACCATCCCTCTTACGGTGAACACAGTATCGGTAGACCATACCAGACTTCACCTTTTAAGGAACCAGTCAGAAGTGACTTTTTTTTACGGAAAGTCATTCGGAGGCAATTTCAGGTCAGCAGGGTCCTTCAGCGGTGATCTGTTCTTTGCCGGCTTCGGATACACCAACACCGAAGCAGGGTGGGATGATCTGAAGGAAGTTGATATTACGGGTAAGGTGGTCATGATCCTCGATGCACGGGTTCCTTCCCTGCCTCTTTCCGGTGCCGGTTCCCAGTCCCTGTCATCCCGAATAAACAGGATAAGAAGCATGGGTGCTTCCGCGGTGCTGGTGGTGGTCAGCCGGGAAAGGGAGGCTGCCGGTTCCAGCATTTTTAAAAGCATACCTTCCGGAAGGATGGCCACCTTGTATGATTCCCAGCGAACCAGGTTTGATGCACCGCAGCAGGCAGCCCAGACACAAACCCCTCAGGCACGACCATCACTGCCTTTTGCACAGGCAGAGATAAGACATGATGTTGCCGCACGGATTCTTGGCATAAGCAAGGAGGAGATAGGTAAAATGTTTGTGACACTGGAAGCCGGCAAAGCTGTAGAGCCGTCAGCCGTCAGGGATACCAGGGTACAGCTTGATGTAGTTCTCGATTCCTATGAAGCGACGTCGAGTAGCGTCATTGCGATGGTTGAGGGGTCCGATCCGGTTCTGAAGAATGAGTATGTGGTTGTATGTGGCCATCACGATCATCTCGGGATGACCGGAGGAGTAGTCATAGCGGGAGCCGACGATAACGGAACAGGAACCGTAGCACTGATTGAGATAGCAGAAGCCCTGATGACCGAGCGGCCAAGAAGGTCAGTTATCATTGCCTGGTTTACCGGTGAGGAAAGAGGGCTCATAGGTGCACATTACTTCATCAACAACTGTCCTGTCCCGGTAGAAAAGATAAGCGCCTGCATCAATCTCGACATGCTGGGGCGGAACAGTCGCGACAGCCTCTTTCTCGTGGCATCCGATCTGCTCAGTACAGAACTTGATGCCAGCATTAACAAAGTCAACCGGCAGTTCGGTGTCAATTTCAACTTCGACTACACCTATTCGAACCTTACTCATCCCCAGAGGGTTTACTTCAGGAGCGATCACTATCCTATGATCCGTTTCGGGATACCATCGGTGTGGCTTTTCTGTGGATTTACTCCCGATTACCATACCCCGAGAGATGTGCTTGAATTCATTGACTACACTAAATTTCTGAAAGCCACCCGGTTGGCATACCTGTCAGTTTTTGATATCGGAAACAGAAAAGAGCTGCTTAAACTCGATGTAAACCCGGCTGTTACCTCAAGAGGCAGCCACAATCTCCGCGAAGTCAGTCTTTTTCAGGCTACGGGAAGGTGATTTGAACTATTGACCGGGGGAAACTATCTTTGCATGAAATTCCTGTTTCATGAGGATAGATATTCTTACGGTTCTTCCGGAACTCATTGAAAGTCCGCTGAACCATTCAATAGTCAAAAGGGCCAGGGATAAGGGCCTGGCAGAGATCAACATTATTAACATCCGCGACTATACTGACGACAGGCACCGTACAGTCGATGACTATCCCTTTGGTGGAGGCGCTGGCATGGTAATGAAGATAGAACCCGTTTTCAGGGCTATTACCGACCTGCAGAGTCGCAGGAGCTATGACGCGGTTATATACACTTCGCCAGATGGTGAACCATTTACACAGAAGATAGCCAATGAACTGTCAGTAATGAATAATATTATTATCCTGGCCGGACATTACAAAGGCGTGGACCACAGGATAAGGGAGCATCTGGTGACCAGGGAAATATCTGTGGGAGACTATGTACTTTCGGGAGGAGAGTTGCCGGCGGCAATCATCACCGATGCAATAGTCAGGTTGCTGCCCGGGGCAATCTCCGATGAGCAGTCGGCTCTGCTGGATTCATTCCAGGATGACCTGCTATCGCCTCCGGTCTATACCCGGCCGGCAGATTTCAAAGGGTGGAAGGTTCCAGATATCCTTCTCTCGGGTAATACAGCTGAAATCGAGGAATGGCGGCATAATCAGTCGGTGGAAAGGACAAAGCGTTTAAGACCGCACCTGTCGGACCCCTCGAATCACAGGTAGCGAAATGATCCATCTCCTTTGAAAAATGGAAAAGCTTTCGTAAGATTGTGGTTCTTTATCGGAAGACACTAAGTAATTTAAATTCAACTATATGAAAACACAGGACTATATCAAACGGGAAGACAAGTACGGAGCCCATAACTACCACCCCCTGCCGGTGGTTCTCGAGAGAGGTGAAGGACCATTTGTATGGGATGTGGAAGGTAAGAGGTACTACGACTTCCTGTCTGCATATTCAGCAGTCAACCAGGGACACTGCCACCCCAAAATCGTTGAGGCCCTTGTTGATCAGGCCAGAAAACTAACTCTTACCTCGAGGGCTTTCTACAACTCCGTTCTCGGTGAATATGAAGAATATATAACTAAATATTTTGGATACGACAAAGTTCTTCCAATGAATACGGGTGCCGAGGCTGACGAGACAGCTCTCAAATTATGCCGCAAGTGGGCTTACCTCAAGAAGGGCATCAGGGAAAATCAGGCAAAGATCATTGTATGCGAAGGCAACTTTCACGGAAGAACCATCACCATCGTTTCCATGTCAACCGATCCCGACGCAAGAAAGGACTACGGGCCATTCACCCCGGGCTTCATTACAATACCTTACAACGATCTGAAAGCCCTTGCCAAAGCTCTTGAAGATCCGGATGTTGCAGGGTTTCTCGTTGAACCCATTCAGGGAGAAGCAGGTGTTTTCGTTCCCGATGAAGGCTACATAAAGAAGGCTTATGATATGTGTAAGTCTAAGAATGTGCTTTTCATCGCCGATGAGGTTCAGACCGGCATTGCCCGCACCGGGAAGCTGCTTGCATGCGATCATGAGGGAGTTAAGCCCGACATACTTATCCTTGGCAAAGCCCTTTCGGGTGGAGTGTTTCCAGTATCGGTAGCATTGGCAAACGATGATATAATGCTGTGTATCAAGCCGGGAGAGCACGGATCAACCTTCGGGGGCAACCCGATTGCAGGCAAAGTGGCTATTGCAGCCCTCGAGGTAGTGAGGGATGAGAAGCTTGCCGAAAAAGCCGAATACCTTGGAAAGATATTCAGGGAGGAGTTCCGGAGCATAAAATCGGGAATGATAGAGCTTGTGAGAGGCAAGGGATTGCTTAATGCTGTTGTCATCAGGCCCAGGGGCGGTAAAACGGCCTGGGACGTATGCGTGGCAATGAAGGATAACGGTGTGCTGGCAAAACCGACCCACGGACACATAATCAGGTTCGCACCGCCACTGATAATATCGGAGCAACAGTTACGCGATGCCATGAACATAATAGAAAAGACCTTCAGTCAGTTTGAATAGAGGCCCGGCTATGACGAAGCCCTCTGAGATGCCGGCTGAAGAAATGTGGTTTTTACCCTGATACCGACTGATGAAACGATTCTTTTGCTGGCTGCTGGCTATAGTCATAACATTGTCGGCAGCCTATTACCAGAGGATGACGGGCCCCACCTACCCGAAAAGGGCTGATGTTGTGGTCAATGGTAAGACATACAGTATTAAGCTCGTCAGAAGCCTCAGTCTCGATGAGCCTGCAACCGTTAAACTGGAGATCGGAGACCCTGCAGTCTCTGCCAATATATGGTATAAGAGGCTCAACACTGAGGATCCATGGACGGCAGGTGAATTTCAATATGCGGAGATATCATCGCACTCAGGGAAGAAAGAGGGTCTCATTGCCTCGGTTCCGAAACAGCCACCTGCGGGGAAGCTGCAATATTATATTGAAATTACCGACAATGAAGGAACCCAAACCCTTTTCAGGGAGAGCCCGGTAGTAATAAGATTCAAGGGAACCGTGCCCGGATGGGTACTCACTCCCCATATCCTTCTGATGTTCTTCGCCATGCTGCTGTCAACCCTTGCAGGCCTGATGGCCCTGATGGGAATAGAAGCCCAGAAGAGTTTCGGAGTAATTGCATTAGCCCTGCTCCTTGCAGGAGGCATGATACTGGGGCCTGTGGTACAGAAATATGCATTCGGGGAATTCTGGACTGGCGTACCATTGGGCTGGGATCTGACCGATAACAAAACACTTCTGGCGGTTATCTTCTGGATACTGGCAGTAACCATGAACCGGAAGAAACCACGTCCATTATACACGATACTTGCAGCAGTCGCTCTGCTGGTGATCTATTCAATACCTCACAGCCTTTTTGGATCGGAACTCGACTGGGCAACCGGTGATGTAAGGCAGGGAATGATAACCTTTCTCCTGCCGGCAGTTTTTTTTAAATAATCCATGCAGCGTTATCAGACAGACCGCGTCATTAGTCTGGAAAACTGATAAACTGTGGGTGCAGCATTAATATTAAAGAGAACTACTCCGGAAATGATGGTTAATGTTGAGGCCGCTTTCAAAAACATTCACCAGGACCTTATAGACGAGTGTCTGGCTGGAGACCAGAAAGCACAGTTTCAGGTTTACAAATTGTACTACAAGGCCATGTACAATACGAGTCTCAGAATAGTGAACAACACTATGGAAGCTGAAGACATAATGCAGGAAGCTTTCCTGTCGGCCTTTGAAAAAATAGGAACCTACTCGGGTACCGTTAGTTTCGGTGCCTGGCTTAAGCGGATAGTGATAAACAAATCACTTGATGCACTGAACAGGAGAAAGATGATTCTTGAAGATATCGACAGATATGATTACATCCGCGATGAGAGTCCCGATGAAATTGAATCGAAGGAGAACTTTGAGAACAGGCTGGAAGCCGTAAAAGAGGCAATAGAAAAACTGCCCGACGGATACAGGGTTATCCTGAATCTCTACCTCATTGAGGGATACGATCATGATGAAATAGGTCAGATACTCGGTATATCGAGCAGCACATCAAGATCGCAGCTTTCAAGGGCCAGGCAGAAACTTCTTACGGAACTGAAAAACTAGAAAAACATAGCGTCATGAGCAACATAGACGAAACCATAAGAAAACACAGGGGATTCTTCGACGAGGAAGAACCTTCCGAAGGCCACCTGGAAAGATTCAGGAACAAACTGGAACAGAGGTTCACAGCCAGGAAAAGGATCAATATAGGTCCCTACCTGCTGAAAGCTGCCGTTGTTACCCTGCTGGTCACACTCTCATCACTCTATTCATGGGAGCACTTCATACGGCCGGAAAGCAGGACAATGACCCTGAGCCAGGTATCTCCACAATACAAGGAGGTGGAAACCTTCTATGTCAGGCAGGTGAATATGCTTGAGAATGAGATTGTCGGCATCGATTTCACCTTCGACGGGGAACACAAAAGAATGCTCGACGAAGAGATGAAGCTGATGGATGCCTCCTTCAGGGAACTCCAGAAAGAGCTGAAGGCAAATCCCGGCGATGAACGTATCATTAATGCAATGATTGAACACTACCAGACCAAAATTGAAGTAATGTCATATATACTCGACCAGCTTAAACAGGTAAAAAGTACTAACCACCAAAAAGATGAAAGCCATGAAAAAGTTTCTATATAAACCAGTTGTGCTGCTTGCAGCAATTATTGCAGGAGCAGCAACCCTTTCTTCCCAGGAGGTTACCAGGAATTTCAGCAAAACATTCCCTGTGAAGCCCTCAACAACTGTGACCATCGACAACCGTTACGGTGAAGTAACTGTCGAAACCTGGAACCGGAACGAGGTCAGCATTGATGTTAATGTAAAGGTTGAACTTCCGACCATGGAGAGGTCCGAGAGGCTCATAAGCCTTATTGGCATAGAATTCGTCGAGACCGATACTTCCGTTGGTGCGGTAACCGTTCTCGATGACAGGTTTTCAGCCACGCTCCGCGGTTTCGGGAACAACAAATTTACAATTGACTACACCGTAAGGATGCCGGCATCAAACAGCCTCAATGCAGTACACAGTTATGGCAATCTTAAGATCAGCGATCTTGCCGGAAAGGTGAACATTGATCTTAGATATGGCACCCTTATTATTCTTAACCTTGCCCGGGGAAATGAAAAACCCATAAACAGCATATCGGTAGCCTACAGTAAGGTAACCATTGAAAATGCTAACTGGATATCGATGATCTCGAGGTATAGCACCGACATGAAGATAAACCAGGTGCAGGCTATGACGCTCGACAGCCGGTATTCAAAAATATTTGTGGATAAAGCGGGATCGATAGTTGCTGACTCGAAATACGACAACCTCAGAATAGGGGAAATAAATAACCTGGTTGCCGAAAGCGCCTATACTAACTACAAACTGGAAACACTTACGGGCCAGCTGAGCCTCGATACCAGGTACGGATCAATTGAAACCGTAAGGATTCCGGCAGGATTCCGGGATATTACTGTCAACTCAGCCTATGCCAATGTGATTCTTGGAATTGACAAATCGGCAGCCTACAAACTCGATGCAAAGGTTAATTATGGCAGCCTGTCATTCTGCGAGGAATGTGTAATACTTAAAAGGCAGTTTGCGGATAGAACATCGCATGAGATCTCCGGAGTAGCCGGAAAATCGGATAACCCGGCTTCCACGGTAGACATCACGGCATCATACGGATCGGTAACATTGCGTTAGTGATACACCACAGGATAATATAAAGAGGGAATCAAAAAGAGATTCCCTCTTTATATTTAATGACCACATTTCTTAACTTTGTTGAACAAATCAAACTTCATATTATAAAATGAAAAAGACTCTCACTCTCATCGCAATGGCAATGATGATTATCTCATCCTGCCAGACAAACAAGTTCAGGGTAACAGAACAAAAGGATGGAAACGGCTTTAACTACATCACCGTTACCAACGACCCCTTTAAGGCAAGGGTTTATACCCTCGACAACGGACTCACCGTTTATCTTTCGAGAAATACCGATCAACCGAGGATATCAGCCCTTATAGGGGTGAAGGCGGGTTCAGCCTACGAAGACCCCGAAGCAACGGGTCTGGCCCACTACCTTGAGCATATGATGTTCAAGGGCACCAGCAGGATCGGAGCGATGGACTGGGAAAAGGAAAAGATTCTGATTGGCCAGATATCCGATCTGTTCGAACAGTACAGAAAAAGCATTAACCAGGAGGAAAAACGCAATATCTACAGGAAAATAGACAGCCTGAGCTACATAGCAGCAGGCTACGTGGCCACCAACGAACTTGACAAGATATACACTGCCCTCGGGGACAACATGCTCAATGCCGGTACCAGCTACGAATCAACCGTATATCTGTGTGAGGTCCCAAAGAATGAAATTGAAAAATGGGCAAGGATTGAGTCCGATAGATTTACCGATGTCGTGCTCCGCCTTTTCCACACCGAACTCGAAACGGTCTATGAAGAGTTCAATATGTACCAGGATATGGATGGAACCAGGGCGAGCAACATGCTCATGAAAATGTTGTTCCCCAAGCATCCCTATGGCCGCGATGTGATAGGACTGCCTGAACATCTGAAGAATCCGTCAATGGTTGAGATAAACAAGTTCATCGATAATTACTACGTACCCAATAATATAGCCATCAGTCTTTCGGGCGACTTTGAGTTTGAACCGATGATGCAACTGATAGAAAAATATTTCGGGACATGGCAGAAATCTGAAGTCAAAAAGCCTGAGAGGCCTGTTGAAGAGCCCCTGAGCCGTATCCAGAAGGGTGAGGTCACAGGCCCTGAAGAGGAATTTGTAAGCATTGCATGGAGAACCGGAGGATCAGGAACAGATGACGAACTGATGACCACTGTAATAAGCAGCCTTCTCTATAACCGGCAGGCAGGCCTAATGGACATCAATCTCAACCAGTCACAGAAAGTCAAGAGCAGCAACGCACTGGCATACGTACTGAAAGACTACGGATTATTCGAACTCGACGGCTATCCGCTTCAGGGTCAAACGCTTGAATCAGTCGAGGAGCTGCTGCTTGAACAACTCAACCTTATCAGAAAGGGCGAATTCGAAGATTGGATGCTTGAGGCAATTATCAATAACGCCAAACTGGGCTATATGCAATCACTCGAGCGCTCATTCTCAAGAGCCTATATGATGATAAACAGCTTCATTTACGAAACTCCCTATGATGAATACGTGGGCTTCCTTGACAAATTAGGCAAGGTAACCAGGGAACAGGTAATTGCCTTCGCTAACGATAAACTTACAGACAACTATGCAGTGGTTTACAAAAGGGTCGGAGAGAACACCGGACTGGTTAAGGTGGAGAAACCGGAGATTACACCTGTGAGCATCAACAGGGACCTGGAATCGGAGTTTGCCAGGACCCTCCTCGCAGAGAAATCGGATCCCATTGAACCACTCTTCGTGAATTTTGACGAAACGCTGTCAAGGGACATGATATCGGCAGGTATTGAATTATTTCATTCAGCCAACGAGCTAAATGATCTGTTTACACTTACCTGCATGATTATGGCAGGAAAGGATCATAACCTCAGGCTGCCGGTTGCATTTGGCTATGGGACACTGCTCGGCACTAAAACCATGTCGGCCGAAGAGCTGAAAAAGGAACTGTACCGCTATGGCCTCTCACTCTCAATGTCATCGGGTGACCGCTACAGTACAATTAGTCTTTCAGGTCTCAACGAAAACCTGGCAAAAGGCATTGATATTATGTATGACCTGATAACAGGAATAAAACCCGACGAAGAGGTCCTGTCAGCCTATGTCGACAAAATTCTCAAGGAGAGAGAGGATAATAAGAAAAACCTGCAAGCCATAAGGACTGCTCTTGAGAGCTACAGCTTCTATGGGAAGGAATCTCCGGTAAGACAGGTCATTCCTGAAAACGAACTCAAACAGATAGGAGCAGAAGAACTGACCAATATAATTAAAGAGATACCTTCAATGCCGCATATGATATCATATTACGGACCATCCGGATTGCCGGAGATCAAGTCTTTGCTGAAGGAAAAATACCAGGATGTTGAGGCCCCGGCCGCTCCCATCGATCCTGATGAAAGAATTCCGGTTATAAACAGCAAACCAGTTGTATATATGGTTGACTTTGACATCAGCCAGGCAAACATATCGATTACTGCTAACTGCGAGCCGTTTGAGCAGGATCTGATTCCCGAAGTCCAGGTTTTCAACAATTACTTCAGTCCGATCGTCTTCCAGGAGATCAGGGAGGCCAAGGGGCTTGCCTATACTGCCACGGCTTCGCTCCAATTGCCCCAGTATTACGACCAGATGATCAGGTACAGGGGTTACATGTCAACACAGGCCGACAAACTGGGTATTGCCATCAGCGGCATGACAGACCTGATGAACAGACTACCGGGTGATGAGAAATCTTTCCGCCTTGCCTGTGACGGACTTATGAACGGCATCGCAACACAGCGGATAACTGCCAGGGCAATGTTCAATACATGGAACTCATACAGGCAGCTGGGAATAGACTACGATATCAGGGAGAAGACATTTAACCTTGCCTCTTCAGCTAAATTGCCGGACATGGAAAGCTTCTTCGACAGTTTCATTAAAGGCAGGAACTACTCCTATCTGGTTGTCGGAAACACCAGGATGCTTGATTTCAATGTTCTGAAAAAGATCGGTGAGGTCAATATTCTCAGTATGGAGGAAATTTTCGGATATTAGGAAAGGAGAACTGCATAAATCATATATCGAGCTCCACAACGGTAATGCCTGCCCCGCCCTGGTCGGCGGGTGCATCCCTGAATGACCTGATATAACCCAGTGTAGAGAGGTACTGCCGTATCTGCTGGCGCAGTATCCCATATCCCTTGCCGTGAAGAATCCTCACTGTCGGGTAACTTATCACCCATGCCTGATCGAGGAACTCCTGTACCTTCAGTAATGCCTCCTCAGCCTTCATGCCTCTCAGATCAAGCTGGGGCCTGAATGCGGAGCCCGTTGCAGTTTTTTCCCAGTCGAGCACCGGTTTCCTGCTCCGGCGGTGTTCCCTGTCATAGTCAGCCTTAGTTGAGGGAAAAAGTTTCTCAATGGGTAATCGTATCGTTACATTGCCAAAACTTACCGTCGCTACATTATCCCTCACCTCTTCTACCAGGCCTGTTGAGTCAGACTCAACCATCCTGACATAGGTTCCGGCTGTTACCTGAAAATCCGCGGGAGGGTTCTTACCACCGGCATCAGCCATTTTTTTACTCCTGGTTCTGCGTTTCAAGGGTGTCCCTGCTGCTTCATGCTGTCCGGGTTGATCCTCTCCTCTCTTCAGCAACTCCTGCCTGAACTCCTCGATCCGTTTTCTGGCTTCCCTGGTTCTCTCCCGGTCAGCCTCAGACTCCCTTATCTCCCTGATTGCATTTTCTATTATCCTGTTGGAACCCGATAGTATCTCCTCTGCCTCATTTTTCGCCGCTGATAGTATCTCCCTGCTCTTAGCCTTTATCGACCTGAGCCCCTCCTCATATTCCTCCTCCAGCTTCTCGAGCCTTTTCTCGTACCTTCTCACCGATTCCCGCTTCTTCTCCCAGTACCTCCTGTCGCGCGCAATATCCCTTATTATCTTGTCATATACAATGTTTTCCCTGCCTGCCTTGTCAGTGGCCTCCTTCAATACCTGCTCAGGCAGGCCTATCCTGCCGGCTATCTCAAAAGCAAAACTACTGCCCGGACCACCTATGGTGAGCTTGAATAATGGCTGCATCAGGTGATTGTCAAAGGCCATTGCCCCATTGACAACCCCGGGAGTATCAGAGGCAAAGTGCTTCAGGTTGGTGTAGTGGGTTGTAATGACGCCATAGACTCCCCTCCTGTTCAGCTCCGACAGGATTGCTTCGGCAATTGCACCGCCAATTACCGGTTCGGTACCGGCACCAAATTCATCGATCAGAACCAGGGTGTCGGGGCCGGCATTCCTGAGAAAGAATTTCATGCCCATCAGATGTGAGCTATATGTACTCAGGTCATTATCAATACTTTGCTCATCACCTATATCAATGAACAGGTTATTGAACAACCCGGCTGCAGATCCTTCGCTGACGGGAATCGTCAAACCACATTGCAGCATATACTGAAGCAGTCCGACGGTCTTAAGGCATACTGACTTGCCACCGGCGTTAGGGCCCGAAATGACCAGTATCCTCTCCTTTTCATCGAGCTTCATGTTAAGGGGAACGACAGTCCTGCCCGGGGATCTCTGAAATGAAAGGAAAAGGAGCGGATGTATGGCCCCGTTCCAGTTGAGGTGAGGAGTGCCGGTAAGTGAAGGTCTGACAGAGCCAAGCCTGTTCCCCAGCCTGGCCCTGGCACTTATGAAGTCAATTTGTCCGAGCCAGGCTGCTGATGAAATCATTTCATTGAGATAAGGCCTTATCATGTCTGCCACCGACACCAGTATCCTTACTATTTCCCTCTTCTCCTCATACTCAAGCCCCAGTATCTCATTGTTGAGTTCAACAACCTCTGCAGGTTCTATGTAAACAGT
>JAVEWX010000182.1:0-5089 GCA_034004335.1 Bacteroidales bacterium
GCAGTTTTATGAGCCTTTCATCGCCCTGCTCCACCCATATGGTTCTTTCCAGGGCAGCCAGGGGCGGTGTTGAGCTTGTTTCGAAACTCTTTATTTCGCACCAGGTGGTGCTGGTGGCGTTGGTGGCGAATACTCCCCAGTAATAGGTGGTGTCGAGTATCAGTCCGGTCACCTTATATTCGAGGTTGGTACCCGGGTAATATACCGTTGCATCGGTAAGGTCGGGGTAGTTCGATACCAGAAGTGTGTACGATGAGGCGTTCGATGCTTCTGCCCATTCAAAGGTAATGCTATCGGCCATTATTGCTCCCTGGGCCGGTGACACCAGGGTTGTTATTCCCGGTTCCGGCAATGAAATGTTTTTAGTCAGGAAGACTCCGGCATACATAGCGCCATCATCAACAGTGTAGTTTGAGCTTGTCGGTGTTTCGGGCGTGAAACTGATGGCAAGGCCCTTTGAAATAGCCCCGGGATCGTTGAATGCATAGAGAAAGCCGGCCGTGCCATCGCTGTTCTCAATGCCTATGGTAGCGTTGCCGCCCCTGTTTCTTTCGGATGTGACATCGACCACAAGCCTGTATTGCACCTGTATCTTATTGGATGTCTCATAGAGAATAACCTGGAAGGTGCCCATGAAAACGGGGAAGGGATAGAAACCCATGTTCCTGAACTGGATGATGCATATGCGGTTGGGTGCGGCACCTATTGTGGTGTACATAATGGTTCCCGACTCCTCAACTGTAAGGTCGTCCCAGAAGGGGGCTATGTAGTTGTTTGGTGCTGTTGCCGTGGGGATTGTGACATTGGCTGAAGCAGTTGAACCTGCCCCGAAGGTTACCAGTCCGTTGGAGGTGACGTAGAACTGCGTTTGCGGCTGTCCGAAGAAGGTGAAGGTGAAGCCCATATCAAACGGGCCGTAGGAACCGTTGTTAACGTAGCTTTCCTTTGCGATTGTACCAGGATAGGTTGTTTCCGTCTGGGCACTGAGCAGTGATGCGGCCAGGAAGATCGGTACTATAAGAATGAGGAATTTTCTCATGACACAGCTTATTGTGGTATCCGGTAATGACAGGACTGATCATCGGATCAAAAAGTTGCGCAGATCAACCCCACATCACGAATAACCAAAATTAATCAAATAATTCGTAAATGTCACAACAGTTGGAAGTTCGTTTGTATGGAGGTGGCAGCGAAGGTTCCTGGCGAAGGCTGGGCGAAGGATAGCCCCATGCTCCATGCCTTGTCAGCCGTAGCTCTGCGAAGGCTGGCACCATGCTTTTCTAATTGAATGGTTTGTCGGCGAACGGACTGGCGAAGGGAGATTCGCCCTTTTCGCCCGACCCCCTGGGACGGGGAGGCGGGTTGGGGGGTGTAACGGTCATCATAACCAGGGAAATGGAATTGTCGAGATCCACTCTGGTTACCCTGGGGGCGATATATTGCTTCTTAATCCTCACTGACTATTAAAAACTCACAAAATTACTACATTTTATTTTATGGTGTTCTTCGTTCCTCGTTCCTCGTTCCTCGTTCCTTGTTCTTCGTTCTTCGTTCTTCGTTTTGCCCGCCGAAGCTTGCCGAGGCAAGCGAAGGAGGGTTCTTTCTTCTATCCACTTTTTTTTACCAGCTAGCGGATACTGATTAACAATTGCTCCATACTCCATGCTCCATGCTTTGTGAAGCAGCACCGATCACCTTACAACAACCTTCGCAGTATGCCTCAGCACACCTGCACGTATTTCAACAAAGTATATGCCTTTTTGTTGCGGTGCCGGCACCTGCACAACACTTCCACTGCTGAAGCCCGCGCCCGTAACCGTCCTTATCCGCTTGCCGCTCATGTCGGTAAGCATTATGTCGCCGGTAACACCCTCCCACGACTGCCCCGCAGCAATTATGTTTATCATCTCTCCCGACTGGTAAACGGTGATCTGCTCTTCAGTGTCAGGATTGCTTTCGGTGTCGTAGCTTATATCCGAAATCATCAGCAGGAACCTGTCGGCCAGCACCCCCTCACCGGAAGTGAAAGTGTACACCGGATCGGTGGCAAGGTTCCTGACGATCAAGTATTGCCTGTCAAGCAGCCTTACCTTGTAGTTGTCAAGTCCCTGCATCTGAATCACGCTAAGCTTATGAGTTCCTCCCGTGGTGACATTTATGACAAGGGGTATCTCGTACATGGTCTCAGGGAAGGGCAATCCGTTAATCGAATATTTCTCATCACCTCCGGTAGTGTAGATATATGTTCGGGTATCGGAGTAGAACAGTTTGGCGGCATCGAAATCATTATCCCACCCCGTCTTGGCATTATAGTCGAACCTCACCACGGTTTCATCGTTAAGGTCTTCACCCTCAATACTTAGCCTCACCAGTGGTATGGCATCCTTTGCCGTACCCTTGTACCTGGGGTGTATGTCATCGTGCGTGCGCGCCTCAGCCGCCAGCACAATCGAGTTGCCCGTCGCATATGTCTTGGTGAAGAAACCCTGCATGGGGGGTATTATGCCGTCCACGTCGGAGGGTACACCCACACCGTTTATGTATGAGCACTGTATATTATCGCGTGTGAAGTATACTCCCTTGCTGGTGTTTGCCGGGAACCCGGCGTCGTTTATAATGTAGTTCCAGTCGAGACCCGATATGAACGGGTTGCCCAGAAGGTTGAAGCCGTGAAGGGTCAGACTCCCCGAGAAGTCCAGAGGTGCCGTAACCGTCGAGGTGTTGAACAGTCCAGAGAAGGTAAAGAGATGGTCGTAATAGTCGAAGTAATTGTATCCCTTGCCGTTTGTGCCCGTTGAAAGGTTGCTGAAGGTTGGTCCGTTCATCTGCCCCGTTGAATAGACATAACCGTCGTAGGCTACCCAACCCTGGCGGAGTGAGAGGGTGGGCCGGCTTTCAACGTATTGTGCCAGGTCGGGAGTGACGGCAGTGAAGATGTTAGTTGACATTGAAGCTACCGGCGATGAGATATAATGCCATTTGTAGTCTTCGTTCTCTTCGGTTCCACCCCCTGTGAGGAACAGATCAATCTCTTCGCTACCGGTACTTCCCCTTGAGTATGAGGTCATTATCAGGCTTGCAAACCCAGAAGGGCCATCCTTCAGCTGCAGACTGCCGTTGTTAGTAAGGGTACCTGTCGTAGCCCTTGCTCCCGACTCCAGTATAAGATATCTTCCGTCACCGATTGCTACATCGGGGGCCGGTGTTCCGACAGGGTAGTTGACTGCATCGCCCGGAATTACGATATCATTGTCCGAACCCGGCACTCCGCCGTGCCAGTTGGAAGCTGTATTCCAGTCCGTTGAGCCGGCGTCGCTTTTCCATCGGTTGTAGAGGGTTTCATAGGCACCTATATCTGTCGGTCCCACTCTCGTGTTCCCTGCGATGTCGGTGGCAGGTATGGTTACCCCGGGATAGCTATCGGTTCCTGTGTCGCGCATTGGCGAGATGAATATTATCGACCAGTCGGAGCCGTCTGTGGCTTTGAAGTTGGGACCGGCAGCATTATTGTTGTCACTGTTAAGGTCAATGCATGAGGTGAAGGTTAAGGCGGGGATAGCAGGGTTCTGTATGGCGCAGTAGTTGAAGTCTGTTGCCAATGGTGTTGATGTGCCGAAATATCCGATGGAATTGTTCGCCCCCCATATCACCGAGTTGATGAATCTGAATCTGATGGTTGTTCCGGGGGTGTATGACTGAACGTTGGCGCCCCTTGACGGGGAAGAAGTGGTGTTACTAACAAAAAGGGAGTTAATGATGCGGGTGTTGTCACTGCCGTCAATGTATATTCCACCACCGCCACCACCACCGGAGGAGTTGAGGTATAAAATGCAGTTGAAAATAAGAAGATTGTTTCTTGCTGCCGAATAAATTCCCCCACCTGATGTTCCGGCTGAGTTTTCACTGATTAAGGTATTTGATATCACGGGTGATGATCCGCTGAAGAGGAGGATGGCTCCACCGTGTGTGGCCTTGTTCTTCTGAATTGTGCAATTGTCAATTGTAACCTTATTGAATCCATGGATAAAAAAACCTCCACCATATGAGGTCGTGTTTGATCCCGTCCTTACATCACCATATTCAAGGGTACAGTACTGGAAAATTGAGGGATCGGCTGCGCTGTTCATTGAGGTGAACACTATATGTCCCCGTGTCTCCCCTGACTCTCCGTAATTGCTGTCATTGTCATGGTCAGCGGTAAACAGTATCCCGTTACCGGCAGTTCCGGCAGCCGATATACGTCCGAGTCCGGTCACTATCAGGTCAGCCCCCGCTGTCGTGAAGACCACGGAAACACCAGGGTCAATGGTCAGGTGACCCTGTGTGTCGGCAGTACCTATTGTAAGGTCGCCGCTTACATAAACTTTCCCTGCTGACCAGGTCATGTCTCCTGTCAGTGTGCCCCCTGACCAGGGGTCTGAAAAAGTGCCGGAACCTGTAAATTGCGGGAAAGCGACTGCCGGAAGGAGCAGTCCGGTTAGCAGGACAAATATCTTCCTCATATTAGTTACTTTATGTTTCATATGACCCTGAAACCGGTAAATATGTTGCATCAGACTGGTTCAAAATTTAAAGATACAAATATACGCCTAATATTTAAACAGATATGCCTGAAATGTAATTTCACGGGAATGCAAAATTTCTAATACCGTTGCAACCATAGCAGGATATTTCGTGTCAAAGTGGATAATGGTATTTACATAATGAGTAAATTTGTTACTCATTAAGTTGCTGACCTGGCTTATGATTAACAGCCTTATAACCTCCCAGACGAGGATAAAGCTGCTGAAGAAGTTTTTTCTCAACAGCAGCACACGTGCTCACCTGAGGGGACTGGAATCGGAATTCGGGGAGTCATCCAATGCTATCCGCCTCGAGCTGAACAGGTTTGAAGAGGCTGGTCTGCTCAATTCATCCCGCGACGGAAACAAAAAGCTTTATCAGGCCAACACGGGTCACCCTCTTTTCAGGGACATTCACAACATTATTATGAAAGAGTCGGGCCTCGACCGGCTTATTGACAAGGTGGTAAGCAGGGTTGGGAGGCTTCTGTGCGTATATCTGACTGGCGACTTTGCATGTGGAAAGG
>JAVEWX010000034.1:0-24724 GCA_034004335.1 Bacteroidales bacterium
GATCTAGGATAACATTGCGGGGAGGATTTTGGGGATCGGTTGCGAGGGCAGCCGCTGCGCTCATGAGTTGTCCCTGGAGATAGAGCAACTGCGATCCGAACTCCGCTGTTTCACTGCAGCCTCTTAACAGCCCGATCCAGGCGATCAGTTCATCAACGGTTCCGTAAGATTCTATCCTGACATCAAATTTAGGAAGACGCCTTCCCCCCATCAGGGAGGTTGTGCCATCATCCCCACCGCGGGTATATATTTTCATTTTTACTGTTTTGGACGGTTGTCAGACCTTTTGCAATATTCTTTCATTGGGGGCGTCGGAAGCCACTTCACCGTCCATCAGCCTTATGATCCTGTGGGAGTGACGGGCTATGTCCTCTTCGTGGGTAACAACAATGACGGTGTTCCCGAGTCTGTGAATATCGTCAAGCAGGGTCATTATGTCCTGCGATGTCTTGCTGTCGAGGTTCCCGGTGGGTTCATCTGCAAGGAGTATGGAAGGTTTGTTGATGAGAGCCCTGGCAATGGCAACCCTCTGCCTTTGTCCGCCGGAAAGTTCGTTGGGTTTATGGCTCATCCTGTCTGCAAGGCCTACCTGGTCAAGGGTGGCCTTGGCCAGTACCTCTCTTTCAGCCTTCGGGACACCCGCATAGATAAGGGGAAGGGTAACGTTCTCAAGAGCTGTATACCTGGGTAGAAGATTGAATGTCTGGAAAATGAATCCTATCTCCCTGTTTCTTATCTCGGCCAGCATATCATCATCCATCTGGCTTACGTCCGTTCCGTTGAGAATATAGCTACCTTTTGTAGCCGTGTCGAGGCAGCCGATAAGGTTCATAAGTGTAGACTTTCCCGAGCCGGAGGGACCCATGATAGCTACATATTCATTTCTCCCGATGTTGATTGAAACCGACCGTAAAGCCCTGACTACCACTGTGCCAATCTGATAGTTCTTGACAACATTGGTTAACTCTATTACCTTGTTCATAATAACCCTTTTAAAAGTTCCGAAATTAGTTGAATAATTCAATTTTTCCTTAACAGCCGGGTTTAAATAATGTTAATGTCGTGTTAATACCTTATCCGGTAATGAATGCCCGATTTGTACCTTCTGAAGAAAACAATTCCCATCCTTCCCATATCGATTGATTCAGAGACCCTTGCGTCGCTCCTGAGAGTCCTCCAGGCACGAGCCATGGAAAGGGAATAATCAATATCATCGGCTATCAACACTGTATCGTGTCCGGCAACCCCTGCAACAGACCTGAAATATCTCATAAGTGCATCTCCCCTGTGGTTCCCGTCAATGAAAACAAGTCCGGGACCGGGTTGTTTTCCTGCAACCTCATCAAGGTGTACATCGAAATTCCCCACAATAGGCTCAATGTTTTCCAATCCCTGTTTCCTGAATCCTTCCAGCGCAATTCCGGCTATTGAGGAGCAACCCTCAATGGTAAGGATGTGGGCCTTCCTGTTAGACAGGGCAAGATAGAAAGTACTGATACCCAATGAGGTACCCATTTCAATTATTGGCCCCTCCCCTGCCCTTGCGGCAAAATATGCAAGCAACAAGCCATACTTCCTGCCAACGGCAGCTGAACGGACTATTCTGCAGACTCTCCTGTAGCCTCCCTTGCCGGTACCACAATCGTCTACCCGTACCCGGCTCTTGTCAGCCAGTAACTCCATCCTCCGCGATTCAGCCGCGATGAAGGATTCCCCTGGCGATGACTTAATGCCATCCAAAGCCCTGACAATCTCATAGATGAAAGGGCTGTGTATTCCACAACCGCACAAGCCCTTAGATAACAGGAAATGCACAGGACGGGAAATGAAGGGTCTTAATTGCATCTTTATTATTAGGAAGGCTCTCCAAAATTAACTATTTTCGGCTGTTTCTTGCAGCGGGTAAAAAATATGAATGCACGGGATATTCTTGACAAGGAGCTGACATACCTTCCGGGAGTTGGCCCGAGGAGGGCGGAGCTGTTGAGAAAAGAGCTTGGAGTAGTTACCTTTTATGACCTGCTGCAGCATTTCCCCTTCAAATATATTGACAGGTCGAGGTTCTACAGGATTGCAGAAATTGACTCCGAAATGCCTGCCGTCCAGATCAGGGGCTTCATAAGGGGATATGTACTTGAAGGACAGGGTAAGGGAAAGAGGCTTACTGCAGAATTTGCTGATGAAACCGGGTCATTAAGGCTGGTTTGGTTCAAGGGGGTGAAATGGATATCCGGAACCTATCCTCCGGGAAAAGAGTATATTATTCTCGGCAAACCAAATGTGTTCGGGGGGACCTACAATATCATACACCCTGAAATTGAAGCGGTTGATAAGATAACCGGAAGGAAGTATTCATCGCTGCAGGCACACTATAGCCTTACCGAGAACCTGAGAAACAATTTTATTACTTCCCGTGTAATCAGTAAACTGATTGGCATAATACTGGCACAGCTCGGAACCGGTATCCCCGAAACATTGCCACAATACCTGGTAAAGAAGTACAGGTTGGCATCTCTTTCCGAAGCAATGTCGAGGATTCATTTCCCTGATAACTTGAAGGAAATTGACCAGGCCAGGTACCGGCTGAAATTCGAGGAACTGTTCTATATACAGCTGAACCTCGTGAAGCAGAAAAGCTTCAGAAACACCAAAACCATCGGAATCATCTTCGACAAGGTTGGCGAGCACCTCAACTCTTTCTACAAAAAACACCTGCCGTTTGAGCTGACGGATGCTCAGAAAAAGGTTATCAGGGAGATCCGACGCGACATGAAGTCGGGACATCAGATGAACAGGCTCCTTCAGGGTGATGTTGGCAGCGGCAAGACCGTAGTTGCACTTATGTGCATGCTTATCGCTGCCGACAACGGCTACCAGTCATGCCTGATGGCCCCTACTGAAATATTGGCCTTCCAGCATTTCAATTCCATAAACGGACTGCTGAAAGAGATGAATCTAACCATCAGGCTTCTCACAGGGTCAACCAGGAAAAAGGAGCGGGAAGAGATAGGAAAAAGGCTGCTTGACGGTTCTCTTGATATACTCGTGGGTACTCATGCCCTTATTGAGGACAATGTCGTATTCCGTAACCTGGGATTCGTAGTGATAGATGAGCAACACAGGTTCGGAGTAGCACAGAGGGGCAAGTTATGGCAGAAAAGCCTCACCCCGCCCCACGTACTGGTAATGACAGCCACTCCCATTCCACGTACCCTGGCAATGACCCTATATGGTGATCTCGATGTATCGGTCATTAACCAGTTACCGCCAGGGAGGAAACCTGTTATGACAATGCACTATTTCGACTCATCCCGTGAAACCGTTTATGGATTTATCAGGAAACAGATCAGGGAGGGAAGACAGGTCTACGTCGTATACCCTCTCATAATGGAATCGGAGAAAATGGACTATAAGGCCCTGGAAGAGGGACTGGTAATGATAGAGAGCTACTTCCCCGCACCTGAATATGCAATCAGTGTCGTACACGGAAGGATGCCGGTCAAAAACAAGGAAAGGTCAATGGACCTTTTCAAGAAGGGGATTACTCACATTATGGTAGCAACAACGGTAATAGAGGTTGGCGTCGACATACCAAACGCCTCGGTGATGGTTATAGAGAGCGCCGAAAGGTTCGGGCTTTCCCAGCTTCATCAGCTCAGGGGAAGGGTGGGTAGGGGCGCCGACCAGTCCTATTGCATCCTCCTCAGTGATAACAAGCTTTCCAGGGAGGCAGCACGGAGGCTTGAAATAATGGTGAGTACCACCGACGGTTTCGAAATCTCCGAAGCCGACCTTCAACTGCGCGGGCCGGGCGACATTGAAGGAACACAGCAGAGTGGAATGCCCTTTAACTTAAAGATTGCTGACCTTGGAAAGGATGGTGCACTTATCGAATACGTGCGAAGAATAGCAGGAGATGTCATAAACATTGATCCGTCGCTTGAATCTCCCGAGAACCTGATTATGAAAAACAGACTTGAATACCTGTTTTCACGTCAGCAGTCGTGGAGAATGATAAGCTGAAAATACCCGTTCTACCTGTTTATTTAAAATCATAATAAATAATATGGAATACTCCAAATTATGACAAAGGTTCTCTCTTAATTTAGGCTAAATTATAATTTTGCGATCTGTTTAATCCATTGTTCAATTTATGAATTCTTCTGCTGACATTGAACACACCGGGATTGTTCACAGCGTAGGCGAACACGGTATCACTGTCAGAATTGAAGTACATCCGGCATGCGCAGGATGTCAGGCGGCAGGTATTTGCAGTTCCTCCGGCACCAATGAAAAATTCTTCCATCTGCCATTCCAGGAGAACCTGCACAAGGGACAGAGAGTGCACATTGTAACCTCCCTGTCCAATGGTTACAAGGCTTTGGTTCTTGGCTACATCCTGCCCCTTTTTATACTTCTGGCACTGCTGGTAATACTGCTGGCTGCAGGTTGCAGTGAAATCATTGCGGGTGTAGGATCGGTCGTCGCAGTAGCTGTGTACTACCTGGCGCTATACCTGTTGAGAAACAGAATTGAAAAGAAGATTAAATTTACGTTAAAACCGGCATAAATGAATTCAGTTATTGTATTTACAGTTGTGTCGCTGATTTCCCTGGGAATATTTTCCGCGCTGATACTGTACTTTGTCGCTCAGAAATTCAAGGTTTTCGAAGATCCCAGGATCGATGAGGTGCAGGAAATATTACCCGGTGCAAACTGCGGGGGATGCGGCTTCGCCGGCTGCCGCAATTTTGCCGAAGCACTTGTTAAGGCTGACTCTTTCGAAGGACTGAACTGTCCGGTCGGTGGTGCTTCAGTAATGGCCGATGCGGCAGCGAAGCTTGGAAGGGAAGCGGTTGCCGTGGATCCCCTGGTTGCTGTTGTCAGATGCAACGGAACCCCTGAACACAGACCAAAAACTTCAGTCTACAACGGCGTACAGACATGTGCAATTGCTCATGCCACTTTCGGTGGTGAAACAGACTGCAGCTACGGATGCCTCGGGTTCGGAGACTGTGTCGCAGCCTGTCAGTTTGATGCAATGTACATGGATCCCGCTACCGAGCTGCCGGTTATCATTGATGATAAGTGTGTTGCCTGTGGAGCCTGTGTCAGAGCCTGTCCGAAATCGATAATTGAGTTACGGAAGAAGGCAAAGAAGAACAGGAAGATATTTGTTTCCTGCGTCAATTGTGACAAGGGAGGTCCGGCTCGCAAAGCCTGCAAGGTAGCATGCATAGGATGCAGCAAGTGCTTCCAGGTCTGTGAATATGGGGCCATAACCATGAACAATAACCTTGCATTCATTGATTCAATGAAATGTGTTCTCTGCCGAAAGTGTGTGGTAGTGTGCCCGACAGATGCCATTCATGAGATCAACTTTCCCCCCAGGAAGGAGAAATCTGAAGAAAAAAATCCTGATTGATACGTGGAAGACCTGATATTAATATTGTTATAACTCTAAAAATCAGATACTGTGTTGAAGACATTTCCCTTAGGAGGTGTTCACCCACCCGAAAACAAGCTGAGTGAAGACCGGCAGATAGAAACCCTGCCTCTTCCTGCCCAGGTGGTTATACCTGTTTCCCAGCATATCGGCGCCCCTGCCCTGCCTACTGTAGAAAAGGGACAAAAGGTAAAAGCCGGTGAGATAATTGCGGCTGCCAAAGGCTATGTATCGGCAAATATCCATTCATCTGTCTCAGGCAAGGTTAACAAAATTGACCTGGCTATCGATTCATCAGGTTACAAACAGACCTCCATAACGATTGATGTTGAGGGAGATGAATGGCTGGAGACAATCGACCGTAGTGAGACACTTGTGAAGGAGAGTAACCTGTCAGGTGCCGATATCGTTAAGAGATGCCTTGAATCGGGGATCGTCGGACTGGGAGGTGCCACATTTCCCTCCCACGTTAAATTGAGTCTGCCGCCGGGCAAGAAATGTGATATACTGATAATCAACGGTGTAGAATGTGAGCCCTACCTTACCTCCGATCATCGCCTGATGCTCGAGAAAAGCGATGAACTCCTCGTAGGCATAACACTGCTCATGAAAGCCCTGGGGACCGGCAGGGCAATAATCGGGATTGAGAACAACAAGCCCGATGCCATCAGCCTTCTATCAGGAAGAGTAAAGAATTATCCCGGCATTTCGGTACAGCCATTGAAAGTCAAATATCCTCAGGGTGGAGAGAAACAGCTTATAAAGGCACTTATTAACAGGGAAGTGCCCTCAGGCGGATTACCGATCGATGTCGGAACAGTGGTTCACAATGTCGGGACGACAGTGGCAGTCTATGAAGCTGTTCAGAAGAATAAACCACTGTTCGAGAGAGTGGTTACCATAACCGGTAAAGCAGTGGCCAATCCGGGCAACTACAGGGTCAGGATAGGCACTCCCGTCTCACATCTTATCGAGGCTGCCGGAGGTATCCCGGGCAATACGGGGAAGATTGTCAACGGCGGACCCATGATGGGCAAGGCAATAAATTCCACCAGTGCCCCGGTCATTAAGGGCACCTCGGGGATAATACTGTTTCCTGAAGGGGAATCTGAGAGGCCTGTTTCCGGGCCATGCATCAGGTGTTCCAAATGCATATCCGTCTGTCCTATGGGTCTGGAACCATACCTGCTCATGATCCTGACCGAAAAGGAGATGCTTGATAAAGCTGAAACGAACAAAATAACTGACTGTATGGAGTGCGGATCATGCAGCTACACATGCCCGGCCGGAAGACCTCTGCTGGACTATATCAGGCTCGGAAAATCGAGAGTCATGAAAATAATACGCGAAAGAAAAAGCAAATAATCAAGTAACAAAATAACAGGGATGGGTAACAAGCTTACGGTATCGCTTTCTCCGCATGATTACGGCAGGGAGACAACCGGAAAACTGATGGCCGGTGTTCTGATAGCACTAACCCCGGCATTTCTGGCAACAGTGTGGTTCTTTGGTTATGCTGCAATAATCGTTACAGCAATAGCGGTAGCATCATGCGTGTGCTTTGAATATCTGATTCAGAAATTTATCCTCAGGAAAGAACCCCGGGTCAATGACCTGTCGGCTGTGGTAACCGGAGTCCTTCTCGCTTTCTGCCTGCCGGTAAATATCTCACCCGGCCTGGTAGTGCTGGGCTCTCTGGTGGCAATCGGGCTGGGCAAAATGACATTCGGAGGCATTGGCAACAACCCCTTCAATCCTGCACTCGTAGGAAGGGTATTCCTTTTCCTCTCATTTCCCGTCCAGTTGACATCATGGCCGGAACCAAAGGGATTTGCAACAGGATACCTGGATGCCGTGACGGGCTCCACCCCACTGAGCATCCTCAATGAAAGCTATGACAAAGTCCCGGTTCCTGAAGTAATGAACAGACTGCCGGGGCATCTCGACCTTTTCTGGGGTAACATGGGAGGTTCTCTCGGAGAGATAGCTGCCTTCGCCCTTCTACTGGGATTCGCATTCATGCTATGGAGGAAAATTATTACCTGGCATATCCCCGTTTCCATTCTGGTTACCGTGGCACTCTTTTCAGGAGCGCTTTGGCTGGCTGATCCGACAGCAAATGCCGACCCCCTGTATCACCTTCTTAGCGGAGGCCTGATGCTGGGAGCAATTTTTATGGCAACTGACTATGTGACATCACCTATGTCGAAAAGGGGAATGATCATCTATGGAATCGGCATCGGACTCCTTACTGTAATAATAAGAAGATATGCCGCCTATCCCGAGGGAGTCCAGTTTGCTATCCTCATCATGAATGCAGTAACACCGCTTATTAATATGTACATTAAACCCAAGCGTTTCGGAGAGGAGGTTAAAAATGGCTAAAAGAGAATCCACACTCGGAAATATGCTAATGGCGTTATCTGTCATCACGCTGGTGGCCTCAGCCTCACTCGGAGCTGTATACACCATAACCAGTGAACCTATAGCCCTGGCAATGCTGGCTAAGAAGAACAATGCTATCAGGGAGGTGATACCCGAGTTCAACAACGATCCTTCGGATGAGGTCTATAAGGTACCAGTCGACGGCGATACCCTTTACTTCTACACCGGCAGACTGGATGGAGCACTGGTGGGCACAGCCGTTGAAACATTCACAATGATTGGATTTTCAGGAGAGATACGTGTGATGGTAGGACTACTACCCGACGGTACCATTCATGACGTCACAGTGCTCAAACATGCAGAGACGCCCGGACTCGGTGACAAAATGGACAAGAAGAAATCGGACTGGAGCAGTCAGTTCCGTGGAAAGGATCCGCGCGACTACAGGCTCTCGGTGAAGAAGGACGGAGGCGATGTAGACGCCATTACTGCCTCGACAATCAGCTCAATGGCTTTCTGTGATGCCGTTTCAAGAGCTTACAACACCTACGTTAAAGAGGTACAAAAGAACTAAACCAAAAGAAATGAATCAGCTAAAGAACTTCACAAAAGGTTTAATCAGGGAAAATCCCGTTCTGGCTCTTTTCCTGGGTCTCTGTCCTACGCTCGGTGTCACCACTTCCGCAATAAATGGCATGAGCATGGGACTGGCAACAACATTTGTCCTTATAATGGCCAACATTGTGATTTCCCTGGTGAAGGATTTCATCCCGGCCAACGTCAGAATACCTTCATTCATTGTCATCATTGCTTCATTCGTCACCATAGTCCAGCTGGCAATGCAGGCATACCTGCCCTCATTGTTCGAAGCATTGGGGTTGTTCATACCCCTCATTGTGGTAAACTGCATTGTTCTCGGAAGAGCAGAAGCATTTGCCTCAAAGAACAACCTGCTCTCATCGCTTATCGACGGGCTTGGGATGGGACTGGGCTTTACCCTTACCCTTACAATTCTTGGAGCAATAAGAGAAATCCTCGGTTCAGGTTCAATATTCGGGTTCAAATTTCTTGAGGGCGACGGTATACTCATATTTGTGCTGTCACCAGGCGCCTTCCTGGCACTGGGTTACCTTATAATGCTGTCACGAAAGCTTAATAAATAATACTGCCATAACATGGAATATATACTCATAATAATATCAGCAGTCTTCGTAAACAACATCGTCCTGAGTAAGTTCCTCGGAATTTGTCCCACCATTGGGGTCTCAGGCAAGGTAGAAACTGCAATGGGAATGGCAGGGGCGGTAATGTTCGTTATAACAATCGCAACCCTTTTCACATATCTGATCCAGACCTATGTGCTGGATTCCCTGGGCATAGGTTACATGCAGACCATAACATTTATTCTCGTCATAGCAGCCCTTGTTCAGCTTGTGGAGATAATTCTCAAGAAAGTCAGTCCGTCACTTTACCAGGCTCTCGGAATATTTCTTCCCCTGATCACCACAAATTGTGCTGTACTTGGGGTGGCTATACTGGCTGTCCAGTCTGACTACGACCTTATTCAGAGCATCGTTTTTGCCCTGGCCAATTCTGTAGGATTCGGACTGGCCCTGATCCTTTTTGCAGGTATTCGCGAGCAGTTTGAACTGGCAGATATTCCCAAAGGGATGAAGGGTGTGCCTATTGCATTTATAGTGGCCGGACTCCTGGCTATGGCCTTTATGGGCTTTGCAGGAATTGCGTGATCTGGCGGAACTGGAAGGGAGGCTGGCTCATTCCCCCGGTGAAATGGAGTAATGCGCTCTAGTGTAGCAATATAAGGCTGACTCCAATAATTATTATACCACTTATAAGGCCATATATGGCAACATGATGCTTGCCATATTTGTGCGCAGCCGGCAGAAGCTCATCAAAGGCTATGTAAACCATAATACCTGCAACGATAGCAAAGACATAGCCAAGGATAATTTCATTGCTGAAGAAGGAGATTATCAGATAACCCATCAACGCCCCAACCGGCTCCGAAAAGCCCGACAATACTGACCAGAGCAATGCTTTACGGCGTGATCCTGTTGCACAGAACACTGGCACTGAAACAGCGATACCCTCAGGAATGTTATGTATTGCAACTGCTATGGCAATGCTTATTCCGATTGTTATATCAGTCATCCCTGCCATAAAGGTCGCAATGCCCTCCGGAAAATTGTGTATGGCCAGGGCAACAGCCGTGAAGAGACCTGTCCGGAGAAGCCTCGGATTACGGGGAATACACTGTTCCGTCATCTGCTCAATCCTCATCATTTCATGAGGGTTCTCCTTCATCGGGATTACCTTGTCTATCAGGGCCGTCAGGAAGAATCCGGCAATGAAAAAGGTAAAAGTGATTAGGGCTGCTGACTTTCCTGAATAAACTACCGCGATTATATCACCGGCTTCAGTCATTATCTCGGTAAGACTGATGAAGATCATTACGCCCGCAGAAAAACCGAGGGAATAGGAAAGAAATGCAGTATTGGTCCTCCTGAAGAAAAATGCGATCAGGCCGCCAATTCCCGTCGCCATACCTGCAAACAGCGTGAGCCCGAAAGCCCTGAGCACAAGTGACCAGTCCATCAGCCTGTATTCTCTTTACTTGGTTTAATTAAATGAAAAATCGATTGCAATATTAGCATGAAAAATCCTTTTTCATAGCAACCATACAAATAAAAATGTGTTATTTAGTCCTCACTTCCTGAAACAGGCATGACGATAACAGCAAGTTATTACAGGCTTCTCGGACTTTCCGACGGTTGTTCCATGAATGACCTGAAGAAAGCCTACAGGATAAAGGCCCGGCAATATCACCCCGACCTTAATCACAATCCCGGTGCCGCCGATATATTTATCAGCATTACGGAAGCCTATGAATACCTTATCAGGCATATGTCAGGCGCTCAGGGCGGTTTAGGGAACAAAACCAACTTATCAGAGCAATGGGAGGAGAACATTCGCCAGCAGGCACGAAGGAGGGCTGAATACTACAGCCGGACAAAATATGCTAATTTCGTGAAAAGCCCTACCTATAAAACAACAAGGATTTTTGATATTACCACCATAATATACGGGCTTGTTGTGTCTGTTCTCATCATCGCATTAGACATTTACAGCTACTCATGGCTTAAGATCCATGCAACCACAAGAGAGGAGGAACCCTCCTTCAGCTTTATGGTTCTTCTTCTAATACTGGGACTGGGATTTTTTGGCTTCTCATATCTTAATCTTCTGTCGTTTCTTCATAAATCCAAAAGAAATAAAACCGGTTATGCATCGGAAAGTAAGAAATCCATTTGATCCTTCAGGGTACAACTGCTTCGGTTGTTCATCGGGAAATCCGGCAGGATTGAAATTATCATTTACCGAAACTGACGAAACGGTTGAGGCACAATGGACCCCTGACAGCAGGTATGAGGGATATATAAACGTTCTTCACGGAGGCATAATTGCGACTCTTCTCGATGAAGTGGCTGCATGGTTCGTCTATGTCAAGCTCGGGACATCGGGTGTGACCTCCGAACTCAGGGTAAGATACCTTCATCCGGTGCATATATCAAAAGGGATAATAAACGTTAAGGCCTCACTTATAAGCCAGTCTGGCCGAAAGGCAATTATGAAGTGCTGTCTCTATGACGGTGAATCAAAATTGTGCGCTGAGTCAGAAACCGAATTCTTTGTTTTTCCTTCGGAAGTTGCCGGGCGCAGGTTCTTCTATCCGGGAAGGGAGGCCTTCCTGAATGACCGGTGACAATAACAGGTCGGCATGATTTTTGCTCGTTACAGTTTGATTACTAGCCCATTATTTTCTTCTAAACCAACATACCGATGAAAAAGAACGCTTTATGTAGCATCATCGCACTGCTGGCGGCTGTTATGCTGCTTTCATCCTGCGAACTGACAACCGACAACCTGCCTACCGAACCTGTGACAATACCCCTCTCTACAGAGCAACTTCAGCTGGTTCAGTCAGAAAATGATTTCGCATTTGATCTTTTCAATCTCATTGTGGAATCAGCCGATAAGCAGGAAAATCTGGTCATCTCCCCCCTCAGCGTCTCTTATGCACTGGCAATGCTGTCGAATGGTGCGGCCGGAACAACCCTCGATGGTATTCTTGAAGCAATGAGAGTAACAGGCATTGATATCGGAAGTCTCAATGCATCCTATTCCGATCTCACCAAGGCTCTTCTTTCGATCGACAAGAGGGTTGCCATGAACATAGCCAATTCAGTGTGGATTGAGAACATGTTCACACCAAAGAATCCCTTCATCAAGGCACTCACTGATTATTACGATGCTGAAACCCACAACTTTTCAATTACTGATCCGACTGTTCCTGATATCATAAATGCATGGATTGAGGATAAAACCAACGGGATCATAAAAGAAATGATTGATGAGCTTGAGGATAATACCGTTATGCTTCTGATTAATGCGATTTATCTCAAGGCCAGGTGGAAATATGAATTCGACAAATCAGATACCCGGGACAGACCGTTCAATATATCCTCTGAAGAGCAGGTTTCAGTACCTGTGATGTACAACAAAAACAAATTCAAGGCATTATCAGCAAACGGCTTCCTGGTTGCAGAGATGCCTTACGGTCAGGGCAACTATGTTATGAATGTAATCCTTCCGCCTGAAGATGTGGAGGGTAAATGTACTATCACCAGGGCACAATTCGACACCTGGATGGCAGGTTTATCAATGAAGGAGGCAGAGATATATATGCCCCGTTTCAAATTCGGTTATAAGTCAGGACTGAACCCTCATCTCACCGATATGGGTATGGGTACGGCATTCAACCCGGGCTTCGCTGACTTCTCAAACATATCTGACCTCGACCTATACGTGGACGAAGTGCTCCATCAGGCTCATATTGAGACAAATGAAGAGGGAACGGAGGCTGCTGCCGCAATAGCTATCTCCATTGGGGTAACCTCAATGCCTGACATATTCATCCTGAACCTGAACCGGCCATTCTTCTTCGTTATCCGGGAAATACAGACCAGTTCCATAATCTTCATGGGCAGAGTGTCTGACCCGTCATAATATTTGCAGTCAAACTGCAGGGGCACATATTGTGCCTTTATTTTTGCCGGAACCGGCTGAATTGCTAACTTTATTATGATAATCCGGAACCCCAAATGAGAATTCTGATAAACATTGTCATCATGATCTTTATGGCTACTCTGCCACCAACCGACATGGGCACTACCCGGGAATCCCCCGACAGCGAAGCATCACAACAACCGCTCTTCTCATTCGGCATCATTTCAGATGTCCAGTATTGTGATTGCGAACCATTTAATACAAGATACTACAGGAACTCCACTGAAAAGCTGAGTGAGGCCATGTCAGCATTTTCCGACTTTTCGCCTGCATTCATCCTGAATCTTGGAGATCTGATTGACAGGGACTATGGCTCCTTTGCTACAGTCCTTGACATAATGAACCAGAGCCCCGCCAGGATATATCATTGCCTTGGCAACCACGATTTCTCCGTCGCTGCCCGCGACGCAAGAAAGGTTAACCAGATTACCGGCTCAAAAACAGGATACTACTCATTTGCCATTGAGGGATTCAGGTTCATTGTGCTTAATGGCACCGAGGCAGCAACCTACTCCGCAAGAGCTGCTGATCGTAAGCTGGGTGAAAAAATGCTGTCAAACCTTGAGGCTGCCAGCGCCCCTAATGCCCAGATATGGAATGGTGGCGTGGGCCCGGATCAACTCGAATGGCTGGTGAAGGAACTCAACCAATCAGTCTCGGCAAACGAAAAAGTCTTCATGGTTTGCCATTTCCCGGTATTCCCGGTGAGCGCCTTCAATCTCTTCAACAGTGAAGAAATACTGGAGATAATGGAAAGATATGACAATATAATTGCCTGGTTCAACGGCCATAACCACGATGGTAATTACGGAAACCGGAGTATGGTACATTTCGTTACATTCCGTGGCATGGTTGAAACACCATCCACGAACAGCTTCGCCATAGTGGAGGTTTATAGCAACAAACTGTGGATCAAGGGATCCGGGAGGGGGAAAAGCCAGATACTGGCTTACTGACCACAGTATTCAACTAACAGCTCCTGACCTTGATAAAATTGAAGTCTATCTCCAGTACTGATTCAAGGTATTCTCCCCTTTCAAAAATATCATCATCTCCATCCTCATAATACCAGTTAACCTTAAGCCTGGCATTACTGAAGGTAACCATCGAAAGTCGCTGGATCAGTGTAATCAGGAATTTGGCTGTGGCACTGTTGAAGTATTCGAGTTCAATGTCGGTGCAGGTAAGTTCTGCCGGTGACTTTACGTATTCATCAACCCATTCCAGCATGGGTTCATAGAACTCTGCAGCATTCTCAAGAATTGACCTTCCCTTCAATCTGATCAAACCTTCCGGATCAAGAAGTATCTCCGGAGAGCTCTTTGTCTGGATCTTCCTGACTAATTGCATGGCATTGATCTCTTAATCTTCCCTGCTCTCTCCCCGACTAATCTTATTGCATCCTGGCAGCCGGGAGCACATCCAGTGATGCTAATTCATGGCGAATATACTTAAAATATCCAGTAATTGCAATCATGGCCGCGTTATCGGTAGTGAGACGAACATCAGGTACAAAAAGGTCAAGGTTCATGGCCGCAGTATCATGCTCAAGCCTCCTCCTGAGCTGTGAATTGGCGGAGACACCCCCGGCAAGTGCAATACGATTGATTCCTGTTTCCGCTGCTGCCTTCATCACCTTCTCTGCCAGAATTGACACGATTGTATCTTGCAGTGAGGCTGCCAGATCAGGAAGGTTGTTAACTACAAAATCATAATCTTCTCTCATCCGGTCACGAAGGAAATAAAGGAAGCTCGTTTTGAGTCCGCTGAAGCTGAAGTCAAGTCCCGGTATGACCGGCTTATTGAAGCGAAATCGTTTTGTGTCGCCCTGTACAGCAAGCTTATCGATAACCGGGCCCCCGGGATATGGCAGTCCCATTACCTTTGCACATTTGTCAAAAGCCTCTCCTGCAGCATCGTCGATGGTCTGACCTATCACTTCCATGGACTGGTAGTCCCTCACAATAAGCAGCTGAGTATGCCCACCCGAAACAAGCAAGCACAGGAACGGAAAATCCGGTACATTTGAGTCTCTGCCTTTTTCCCGTATGAAATGTGTGAGTACATGAGCATGGAGATGATTAACCTCAATAAGTGGTTTATTCAAAGAAACAGACAGTCCTTTCGCAAATGATACGCCTACAAGCAGGGAGCCAAGTAATCCCGGACCGCGTGTAAATGCAATGGCATCAATACCGGATTTATCAATTGCTGCACGTAGAAGTGCCTCACTTACTACCGGTACTATGTTTGCCTGGTGGGCACGGGAAGCCAGTTCCGGCACCACACCACCATACTGTCTGTGAACCTGTTGACCGGCTATCAGGCTCGACAGAAGGTATCCATCCCTGATGACTGCCGCAGCCGTATCATCACAGGAAGACTCTATTCCCAGAATTGTTACCGGCTTACTCTTTTTATTTCGCACGATTTTTGGTTATTTTGAAATGATTATTAACCGGCTGTCTCAGATGGGCAAAAATATCAAAAAAAGGTGGATTATAGCAATTACATTGTGCCTCCTCCTGGTATTCATACCGGTTACCCTCTGGTTTCTGCTCAAATCACCAGCGGTGCAAACATATCTGGTGAACAGGATGACCTCGTCGCTGAGTGAAAAAATTGAATTTCCCATATCAGTGGGTAAAATCCATTTCTCGTTTTTCAATAAAATAACTGCTGAAAAAATACTTATACTCGACCATAACAATGATACCCTCCTGTTTGCCGGCAATGTTAACGCAGGCATAAGAAGATTCTCAGTAAAGAACCGAATAGTGCATCTCTCAAGAATCACGGTACAGGACCCTGTTGTGAAATTCATCACCGATACTACCGGATACACCAACCTTAACCAACTGCTTTCAAAAATTATCAAGCCTCCTGAGTTGCGTGATTCTGCAAAAACCAATGTAAGGATCAACCAGATTGAAGTTGTCGGTGGCCGTTTCACTTTAAGGAACGATCTGCGATCAAATCCTGCTGCAGAAAATGCGGTAAACTTCTCCGACCTTGTCCTGTCTGACATTAACGCCATCATTGAGGACTTTACCTTTGAAAACGACACAACATCAATGTTGGTTTACAGGGCTTCCTTCAGGGAAAGAAGCGGTTTTCAGGCTTCCAGGTTTGCAGGCAGGCTTTCAGTTACCAGGGACCTGATATTGTTTTCCGATGTTGAGCTGATGTCGGATGAGAGTTTTATCACGGGCGATCTGGTATCACTGTCACACCAAACAGCTGATGCGTTCCGTAACTTTGCCGAAGAGGTAAGAATGAGTATCATCCTCAACCGGTCAGTCATCTCCCCGAATGACCTTTACAGATTCCTGCCCCGGCTCAATCTGATTTCCGGGCCCCTGTTCCTGTCAGGGAGACTCTCGGGTCCTGTGTCACAACTCAGGGGCAGAAATTTCATCATTGAGGGAGGCGATATCACAAAAATCGAGTGCGATTTTGACTTTACAGGCCTGCCCGACTTCGACAACACCTATCTTTTTGTTGATATCGGCAACCTGACAACCCGGCTGTCGGAAATCACCAGGCTTGGACTAATCAATGAAGACAAATTGCCTGAAACAATTGACAGGGAACTGGGCATCATCAACTTCAAAGGAACATTTGCCGGTTTCACAACTGACTTCGTTACATACGGCAGGCTTCAGACTGAAGCAGGAGCCCTCTCTACAGACATATCTTTCAGACCTTCAGACAATAACAATTTTTATTACAAGGGTTCCATACAGGGCACCGAAATCGAGGCCGGACGATTGTCGGGGCAAAATGACCTGCTGGGTAAAGCAACCTTTCACCTCGAAATAGACGGTTTCTCAAGATCGGTAAAGGACTTTGACGCCACCCTGAAGGGAACGGTTGAAAAGGCTGAGATCAACAGTTACATCTACCGCGATATGGAATTGAACGGTTTCTTTACCGAAAAGAGATGGGATGGAACCGTCAACGTCAGGGATGAAAACATAATTCTCGACTTCAACGGCATACTTGATTTTCAATCGCAGGTCCCGGAGTATAACTTCACACTGAGTATACCCTATTCCAATCTGTATAATCTCAACTTCGACAAGACTGACCCCACCTCTACGGTGAACATTGCCGTCACTGCAAATTTCAAAGGCAGCAATATCGACAATTTATCAGGGGAAATTAACCTGCATAACTCTGCTGTCAGCAGAAAAGGGAAAACTCTTGACATCTCGTCCGGATCGCTGGTGACCCGGATAGACGAGCAGGGTCAGTCAATGGATATAACATCCGACTTTGCAGATATGAGTATCCGAGGGGAATACAACTTTAACTCGCTTAGCCATTCATTCAAAACCATTCTTGCGGGTTTACTGCCTTCGAGATTCGAAATTCCCACCACCATTAAAGACCCGGATGTCACTAACAGGTTTATTGTTAACCTTGAAATCAGGGAAACAGAAGCTCTTAACCATTTCCTTGGAACAGGCCTCGATATCGCCCCGGGCAGTAAGGCATCGCTTAAATACGGCATTGACAGTATGATAACTGCCGAGGCGTCATTCGACCACCTGTCCTATAAGAATACCCTTATGAACAGGGTCATGTTCGGTGCCACCATTAGAGACAGCATATCCGAAATCTCTCTCAACAGTGATCTTCTTTCGCTGGCCGGCAGGGCTGACCTTGAAAATTTCAGGATATTGATGGAAACCGTTCCCGATACCATCACACTCAACACTCAGTGGGACAACAGGGAGAGTGTGCTGAACAAGGGTTCACTCTCTCTCCTTACCCGTTTCTCAAAGGAGGCAGATGTAAAGAACGCTTCCGTATCAGTACGGCAATCTGATCTGTGGGTAAAGGGCGATAACTGGAGAATCAATCCTGCCCGTCTGGAATTCAGCAACAGGAAAGCAGCAATTGACAATCTGTACGTCTATAGTGAAGATGACTTCTACAGGGTAAATGGAATTGTATCGGAAAGCAGAGATGACACCCTTCTGCTCGATTTCGAGGGAATCAACCTTGCCTCCCTGAACAGTATGTTCGAAAATAAGGGGACTGAAGACTTCAGGATTACAGTGGAGGGAATCCTTTCGGGCAAGGTTTTGTTGACAGGCCTTCTGGGAGAGATGATGCTTGAAACAGACAACGTGAAGGTCGAGGATTTCAGAATGATCGATCATGAATATGGTGACCTCTTCCTTAATTCAATATGGGATAACAAGAAAAGGGTGGCCGAAATAGGCATTTACAGTGAACTCAACAATGTACGGGCACTCGACATCTCGGGATCGTATAACCCCGAGCAGAAACACCTCGAACTGACCGCTTTGGTAAAAAAGCTTCCGGTTGATATCCTGAACACCTTTCTTACTTCATTTGCCTCCGGTATAAGAGGATTTGCAACCGGCAAAATAAACCTGGAAGGAAAAATCAATCAGCCGGTTATAACAGGTTCGCTCTTCATTGACGAAGGTACCATGAAGATCGATTACCTTCAGACCCAGTATTTCTTCAGGGATAGTATCAGATTCGATAAAAGGGGAATTGTTTTCAACAATATCAGCGTTGCCGATGACAGGGGTAACCTTGCCAGGCTGAATGGATTGGTAAGACACAGCTACTTCAGGAACTATGAAGCAGACCTCACCCTGAGCCCGAACCAGGTCAAGGTGCTGGATACCCGTCCCAAGGATAATGACATGTTCTACGGTACAGCCTATGCCACAGGAGTAGTGGCAATAAGGAGCTCCGGTAACAGTATGGCGTTTGAAATATCTGCACGTACCGACAGAAATACCAGGTTCATAGTTCCCTTCACATCATCCCAGAGTATAGGGGAATACTCTTTTGTTACCTTCACGGGTTCAGATATACCCCCGGATCAAAACGAGAAGCAGGCCATTGATGAACAGAATGAGTCTCCGGAATCCATTTCCCTGAATTTTGACCTCGATGTCACGCCCGATGCCGAGGTACAGCTTGTCCTTGACGCCAAGGCAGGTGACGTAATGAGAGGAAGGGGATCGGGCAAGCTAAACATCAGCCTCACTCCAAAAGGTGATTTCAACATCTCGGGCGACTATATCATCAGTAGCGGCGAGTACCTGTTCACCCTTGGCAATATCTTCAACAAGCGTTTCAACGTCGATGAGGGAAGCAGGCTGTCGTGGAATGGCTCCCTTACCGACGCCGATATTGATATCTCAGCAAGGTACAGGCTCGAGACGTCACTCTATGACCTGCTGAGAGATGAGAGATTCAGGGATCGCATACCCGTTGAATGCCTGCTCCACATGACCGGCAGGCTGATGAACCCGAACATCGCCTTTGATATAACACTACCCACAGCCGATGAGCAGACAAGGAGTTATCTCCGGAATGCCATCAACACTGAAGAAGAGCTTATCAGGCAGTTCGCCTACCTGTTGATGATGGGTATGTTTTATCCCGACCCTGCCTTCCGTTCCGGTACTGAATCGGGTCTTACATCGGGTGCAGGTATCTCAGCAATAGGGAATACCATGGAAATGTTCTCCAACCAGCTCACCAACTGGCTGTCACAGATAAGCAATGATTTCGACCTGGGATTCGTATACCGGCCGGGTAACGAAATAAGTGCCCAGGAGGTTGAAATGGCCTTTTCTACCCAGCTGATGAATGACCGCGTTTCAATCAACGGCAACTTTGATGTCGGGGCCGGACAGGGAGCATCCACCGCCACAACCGTTACCGGTGCTTTTGACGTAGTGGTTTCCATCACTGAAAGGCTGAAGTTCAAGTTTTTCAACAGATCCAATGACAACATATTCTATGAGACGGCTCCCTACACACAGGGAATAGGAATATTTTTCAGACACGATTTCGACAGGTTCAGGAACCTGTTCCGCAGGAAAAACCGTGATAACTCAGGGACGGTAGAGTAAAGAATCCCTGCCTGACAGGAAAGATGATCCAGTAAAGCAAAGTCCCCGGTCAGAAAGCTTCTCCTGCCCCCATTTATCAATTTCCGGGTGTTCACATAATACTGATGCCATTTTCCCGTTTTTTTCGTAACTTCGCATTTGAATTTTAACAGGTGATACGGATTGTTCATAAACATTTAAAAAAGACTCTTTTATGATCCTTTTCAGCAGCACTTTTCAGGAAGTAAGCACCTACCTGCAGGAGCCGGAAGCGGTAAGCATCTCCTTCATTGACCTTGCAATCAAGGGTGGCTGGGTTATGATCCCCATACTTCTGCTTTCATTCATTGCAATCTACATCTATGTAGAAAGATATTACGTAATAACAAAAGCCGGAAAGGAAGATATTAACTTCATGAACAGGATCAAGGACTACATCTATGACAGCAAGATAGATGCTGCCCTTGCACTCTGCCGCTCGAACGACGGACCTGCAGCCCATATGGTTGAAAAGGGTATCAACAGGCTCGGCCGGCCACTGAGCGATGTCAGCACCGCCATTGAAAATGTAGGTAAACTTGAGATATACAAACTCGAAAAGGGACTCCCGGTACTGGCTACCGTTGCAGGCGCTGCACCCATGATCGGGTTTCTCGGAACAGTGATCGGTATGATCAAGGCATTCTACGATATGGCTAATGCAGGCAACAATATTGATGTTTCCATGCTGAGTAATGGTATCTATACTGCACTGGTTACTACCGTCGCCGGTCTCATAGTGGGGATACTTGCCTACTTTGCATATAACATGCTTGTAGTAAAGGTTGAAAAGGTGGTTTTCAAACTTGAGGCTACCTCAACTGAATTTATGGACATCCTTAACGAACCTGTTAAATAGGCTGACTATGCCACTAAAGCAAAGAAACAAGGTAAGTGCAAGTTTCAGCATGGCGGGAATGTCTGACATCGTTTTCCTGCTGCTCATATTTTTTATGATAACATCAACCCTTATACACCCTACGGCCCTAAAGCTCATTCTGCCGAGGAGCAGCCAGCAAACATCAGCCAAACCTCTCACAACTGTTTCGATAACACCTGACATCCGGTTCTTCGTTGAAAATCAGCAGGTCGATCTTGAGAACCTTGAGGCCGTGCTGATACAGAAGGTCGGTAACTCTGAAGATATCTATATTTCAATCCACAGCGACGAAAATGTTCCGTGGAAATACGTGGTTGAAGTACTTAAGATCGCCAACAGAAATCAATTCAAAACAATTGTTGCCACACGACCAGAATAACAGGATCTATGACTTCCACACCGAAAAAGGTAAGGGAACTGTCGGAACGGTGATATTCCACATCATCCTGATTGCTATTCTTTTTGCCGCCGGCTTTACCTCCACTCCCCCACAGGCTGAGGAGGGCCTTCTGGTAAACTTCGGGACCGATGATTTCGGTTCAGGCATGATTGAACCCTCCCAGGCTGCCTACCAGGACCCTGCAACGAGTGTCCCTGTTCCCCAGCCCGTAGTCACATCACCCGAAAAAGCCATCAACACCCAGGATTATGACAAGGAGGCTCCTGAAATAAAAAAAGTTACCCAGACCGACCCTGAAGCAGAGAAGAAGAGGGCCGAGGAGCTTGAGGCCGAGCGGATAAAACAGGCTGAACTTGAGGCAGAACGAAAGCGCCTCGAGCAGGAGGAACTGGAGAGGAAGAAAAAGGAGGAGGAGGAACGCAGAACCCAGGAGATACTCGACAAAACAAAAAACTTGCTGACCGCCGGAAAAAATACAGGCACAACCTCAACCGGTGAAGGCGCGAAGACGGGAACAGGCAACCAGGGAGTTACAACCGGTAACGTTGACGCAACGATGAGGGGTGTAGGCTCGGGACAGGGTATTGACGGAACATCCTGGAGCCTTGCAGGTCGCTCAGCCCTGGAACTTCCTAAGGCAAAATACGATATTCAGGAGGAGGGAACAGTGGTAGTTACAATAACTGTCGATCCTACGGGCAGAGTTGTCGACGCTGTGCCCGGGGCAAAGGGATCAACAACCATTAACGAGTATCTTCTTAAAACTGCAAAAGAGGCGGCTTTACTTGCAAAATTTGACCCCAAGCCCGATGCTGCCTTGCTTCAGAAGGGAACTATAACCTATTTTTTCAAACTAAATTAATCACCCTGAAGCGACACAGGGCAACCACTCCTCAGAACAGTGACCGTATCAATCTTGCCGCCAGGTCGATTACTCCCGTAAGCTCGAGAGAGGAGACCAGCACCACTACCAGCAGCACTATCCTTACAAATTTAGGTCCCCAGCTGACGGCGACCCTTGATCCTATGAATGCTCCTATCGCATTGCCGGAGGCCAGTATCAGTCCGGTAACAAAGTCAATCTGCCCGCTGAACATAAAAACTATCACTGCGAAAGCAGTAAAGCAAAACGTAGTGAACACCTTCAGTGCATTTGCCTTTACCAGGTTGGCGCCCGCTCCATAAACAAGTCCGGCAATGAGAAAAAATCCTACTCCGGCCTGTATGAAACCGCCATAAATTCCAATCAGGAAAAAGACAAACACGACCCATGCCGCCGGCTTTCTGCGGAAAGTATCATCCCCGCACTTAATCCAGCGCTCGGGCTTGTAGAGGATCATGAAGAACATAAAAAGCAAAAGCACCCCGATGACTGCCCTCATCAGCTCTTCGTTGAAGTGGGCTGCAATCATGGCGCCGAGTATTGACCCGACAATCGAAGGGACCACGTACCAGAAGCTCTCCCTGAATTTAAACACCCTCTGTTGCCTGAAACTGGCAGAGCTTACGATACTCTGGATCAGTACCCCTATTCTGTTGGTGGCGTTTGCCACCGTGGGAGGAAGCCCGATAAAGATCAGGAACGGGAGGGTAAGAAGGGATCCGCTTCCCGCCAGTGTATTTATGAAACCGGCAATGATACCGACCAGTACAAGGGCTGCATAAATATACCAGTCGGCTTCAATCATGGATTTATCGCGAAAGAATGTCCCTGACAGAGGTGTTCAGGTTTTCAATAAGGTTATTATCCTTGATGACATAGTCTTCTATGCCTTTGCGGGCCAGTTCAAGCACCACCTCGCCCTTGTCCTGCCCCGAAAGCATGATGACCGGAACGTCAGGCCTGGCCGACTTGATCCTGTCAAGCACTGCCATGCCATTCATCACTTCACCGCCTGTTCTGTGAAACAGGTAATCGAGTATGATCAGATCGGGGTCCCGGCCAAGTTCCCTGAGACAGTCCTCACCATAGTCAAAGGTCATTACCCGATAACCTTCGGGGGTCAATCTCTTTTCTACCAGCTTGGTAATAAAAGGATCATCATCAACTACAAAAATCAGCCTGGCTTTGCTCATCTGAGAGAGACGTTGTACAACCTGAAACAGATGCCTAAAGTTAATTAAAAATCTTTAGCCGGCCAATACAAACCTACTTTATGTTGACCATCAGGCTGAGAATAAAGGATAATCCTTCATCATACTGACCACCTTCTTACCTATCGTAGCAATCAGATTCTCGTTTTCTATGTCGGAAATAACTTCATCAATGAACCCGACAATTATATCCATATCCTTTTCCTTCAGTCCCCTGGTGGTTATGGCAGGAGTTCCGACCCGAAGTCCCGACGTCAGGAAGGGTGACCTGGTATCGAAGGGAACCATATTCTTATTGACTGTTATATGGGCCTTAACGAGTGTGTTTTCCACCTTTTTCCCTGAAATATCCGGAAACTTGGTTCGCAGGTCGATAAGCATCAGGTGGTTATCGGTTCCTCCCGATATGACTTTGTAACCCCTGGCGATGAACGACGCTGCCATTTCCGAGGCATTCTTCCTTACCTGCTCCTGGTAGACCCTGAAGGAGGGATCGAGCGCCTCTGCAAAGGCGACAGCCTTTGAGGCAATGACATGCTCGAGCGGACCTCCCTGAATGCCGGGGAATACCGCCGAATTGATAAGTGATGACATCATCCTGATCTCTCCCTTGTTGGTGGTAATACCCCATGGGTTCTGGAAGTCCTTGCCTATCAGAATGATACCACCTCTCGGGCCCCTGAGAGTCTTATGTGTGGTTGATGTGACAATGTGGGCATATTTCAACGGATTACGCAGCAGTCCGGCCGCAATGAGTCCGGCGGGATGAGCCATGTCAACCATCAATATGGCTCCGATCTTATCGGCAATCTGGCGCATTCTCTCGTAATCCCATTCCCTGCTGTATGCCGATGCTCCCCCGACTATCATCCTGGGCTTTTCCCTGAGGGCAACCTGCTCCATCATGTCGTAGTCGATGGTGCCGGTTTCCTCTCTCACACCATAAGCAACAGGCTTGTAGAGGATTCCTGAGGAATTGACGGGGGAACCGTGCGACAGGTGCCCGCCGTGTGAAAGATCAAGGCCCATAAATATATCGCCTGGCTTAAGTACCGAAAGGAATACAGCCATGTTGGCCTGGGCTCCGGAATGAGGCTGAACATTAACATATTCAGCATCATATAACTGCTTCAGCCTGTCAATTGCAATCTGCTCCGACTGGTCAACAATCTCACAACCACCATAATAACGTGCCCCGGGGTAACCTTCTGCATACTTGTTGGTCATCACCGATCCCATGGCCTCCAGCACCTGTTCACTAACGAAATTTTCAGAGGCTATCAGTTCAATGCCTTCTATCTGACGTTTCCTCTCAAGGGCAATCAAATCGAATATAACTTTATCTTTTTTCATATTATAATAGTTTGGATATCATGATCATATAAAACGGGCAGGTTGTTAACTCACCATTTGTTCAGTCACACCGGTACTTTGTTCTT
>JAVEWX010000035.1:0-4080 GCA_034004335.1 Bacteroidales bacterium
GTCAATTCTTCTGTCAACCTCCTCCTGGCTGCTTATTGATGAGCCGAAGAATGAGGGTTCAAGGTATGAAATGTAACGGTCAGCCCGTCCGGCCCGGGAGACAAGTTCATAAGTTGATTGTCTCTCTGTCCAGTACCGTCCCAGCCCGAAGCCCGAGTCAAAGGCCATCCTTCCGTTTGCGCTAAGTCCCTTGATTAACTTGTCGAGTTTTAAATCAATCTTCACGGCACTGGTGATCCTGGTATTAATCATATCATTACTCCCCCTTGTCTGAAGGAGGTAAAGAGGATTGAACTCGGGAAACTCAGCCGTGGCGGCGTATGAACCGTCTGCATTTTTTGCAGGCATGTACCATGGAGCCAGTCGGTTCATGTTCCTGAACACGGTAAGACCCTGCTGGGGATCCGACCTGTCTGAATAGGTACCGCCAAGTTCGACGCTCAGGGTAAAGGCATTGGTCACAAGTGCATCGACATTGGAGGTAAACCTGTACCTGTTGTAAGCAAACTCCGGATCATATACCTTGCCCTGGAAGGTCTTAAGCTGACCCTCCTGCCTCATGTAGGAACCCGAGAAGAAGTACCTCACGGTCTTTGAACCACCCCTGACATTAAAGGAAGCGTTATACTGGGGTGCAACCTTCTTCATCATAATGGAATACCATTCTGTGTTCGGGTACCTGTAAGGATCGGCGCCCGTTCTGTACATCTCGAGTTCATAATCTGAAAAAGCAGGGTCATTTCCGTCATTTATCAGCGCCTCGTTGTAAAGTTGCAGACTCTCGTATGAGTCGAGGTAGTTGGGATACCTTACGAACTGCTGGAGGGTTGTTGAGGTACTGACCGATATCGCAGGTGCCCCCTCCTGTCCTCTTTTGGTTGTTATTATCACAACCCCGTTGGCTCCCTTGGTTCCGTAAACCGAAGTTGCCGCAGCATCCTTCAGTACCGTGAATGATTCTATTTCGCTGGGATCCATGACGGCAAAAAGTGTGGCTGATCGTTCCACTCCGTCGATAACATAAAGAGGCTCTGCATTGTTCCAGGTACCACGCCCCCTTACATAAAGTATTGCTGCATCGAGTCCCGGCTGGCCGGAATTCTGAATTGTTGTAAGACCCGGAAGTCGTCCTGCAAGGGCGTTGGTAACGTTGGCAACAGGACTCCGGGTAATATCGGCGGCCTGTATTGCCGTCACCGCTGCTGAAACCGTGTTACGGCGCTGTTCGCCGAAACCTACCACGACAACTTCATCAATGGCCTTCATCTCAGGTTCCATCTTCACATTGATGACCTCATTGGTTCCCACTTCATAGGTAAGGGTCCGGTAACCGACAAAGGCAAAACAGAGGGACGAGCCTTCAGGAACCGAGATGCGGTACTCACCGGCATCGTTGGTGACTACTCCTATCGTCGTCCTGTTCTCAACATAAACCGTCACAAAGGGGAACGGCTTGCCTGTTTCGTCAGTTACTACACCCCTTACTACTTTTTGCTGAAGGTCCGGACTCCCGGTTCCGCCCGAAATAACGGCTGCCCCAACCTGCACTGACAAACATGCAAGGCAGACAGCCATGATGATCATTATCACCGGCATATGCCCTGCACTTCTGATGTAAGCTTCTTTCATAGAAGGGTTAGTTTAAGGTTAATATTAGGATAACTTATTACGATATTATGATATTAAAACATTATTACATTATTATACTGCATTTCAGTTCTTTATAAACCTGGCTGTGCCACAGACGCCGGAATTGCTGCGTATAATCACCATGTAAATACCCGGCGCCATTTGCGAAACATCTATTGTCATCAGCCCCTCCGATAGTATTGCCCTGTAAATACAAACTCCTGTTATGGTGAAGACTTCCACTTGTCCTTCCCTCAGGCCGGGATTGAGAAAGTTGATAACATTGCGGGCAGGATTCGGATATACCTGCAGGCGGTTATCAATTCCCCTAATTTTTTCAGTCTTCGTCAGGGTTGACCTTGGTATAACGGTAAGGTCATCGATAGCCAGCAGATGGTCAAAGGATGGGTCGTCTGTCATATCCTTCCAGCGCAGCATTATCTCCTCTCCGGGCTGCAGTGTTAAGTTGATTGAGGCGCTTAGGGCCGTCCGGTTACCGGGGGTGTTGCCGTCAATTGCCGTCTGTGCCAGTGTGAGGCTGGTGTTGGGAGATATGAAATTCAGGGCTGTTACCGGCAGATAGTCCCCGTTTCTGATGTTGGTCATTCTTAACCCTGTACAGTAATCAAATTCCAGTGTATTGGGGACCACCGATGTTGAGCTTCCGCCTACCCTCCACTGTTCGCCGGTGTAGGCAACATCGAGAGAGGTGATGGTATAGCCGGTGTTGTTGACAAACCTCAGACCAAAGCCTATCGGTCCGGTGGTGCTGCTGTAGATCCCTCCCAGGGCTCGGTCTGTTACATTATTGCTGTGGCCGGCATTGAAAAGGTAACCATTGCCGGTAGTTGACAATCCTACCGTGTATCTCCTGAATTCAAGCGGCTTGGTATTGTTCAGTGTGTTGAAGGCATACAGACCCGGAAACTGGGGATCATTGTCATCCAGGTAATAGGTCCTGTCGCCGGTAAATACATAATCGAAATCCTGGACATAGGCCACGTCTATTTCCGTGAGGCTTATCCCTTTATCTGAGCTGTCCCAGGTATATGTTGCCCCGAAGGCGGGGAAATAATGTGCCTTGAGATATGCAGTCAGTATCTCTGCAAAATCGTGGCTATAGGCAATCCGTGTCGCATGATCGGTTCTAATTGATGAATGGTGTTCTATCTGCACCCCGTCAACTGTTCCTCCCAGGTGAGAACTGTGCCTGTAGGTGTTAAACCCACCTGAGAAATACTTTTCTCCAGTCTGGGGATAGGGATCCTGCATGCTGGGCACGGCCGGAATACCTGCGTTCTGAAGCATGGTACCCAGTGAAAGTTCTCCCCTCAACAGGTCTGCATGGGTGAGGGTGTTGTAATTGGAACCGGCAAGGGTTCTTATGCTGCTTGATTGTATGTAGGCCGGGTTATTGAGTATCATATCGGGCAGCCTGAGATCGGCAGCGCTGAGCAGATACCCCAGTTCAAGCCTTGGTACATCATGGCCATGGCCATGAATGTCAATATAGAATCCCTTTCCCCAGTATTTTGTGACCCTTGCGGCAGCACTGTCGATGAATTTGTGCCATTCGTACCAGTATGGAGCAGCCTCGGGGTTCCCGCATGTTGCTTCGTCATAATCCCTGTTGGCATCGAGCTTAACCCTTGCCAGCCTGCATATGATGATATGAGGGTAGCCTCCCGTAAGCTGGTAAATCTCATATTCCATCTCCCTGATCAGGGTTTGGGTACGGCTATCGATTCCGGTTATGCCACATGTTCTGTCGGGTATCTCTGAGGGTTCAAGAGTCCCTCCGTGAGGGGCCGTAATGATTATGGGAAGATTGCCTGCGCGATATTCTATATAACCATTCTGCCCGAAATAAACCTCCCCCGGAATAAATGGCTGGGACAGAACCCGGTTCATCGAAACCAGGAGGAAGATCACCGGAAGGAGATATATGACGCTTCTTCTGACCATTGTCCCTCACATTTGAAAACAAAGGAAGGCAACCCTGTGAAGATGCCGGCCAGACATCAATCCATCGGGTTGCCCTTCCGTAAAAATCAAACCTGATATTAACTTAAAACAGTATGGATGAAATGAACCTTTCAACTTAATTTTTTATGAACCTGGTGGTTAATGATTGCCCTGCCGGTGTGACAATTTCCAGGGTGTATATCCCTGAAGGAAGGGTACCTACGTTAAGCTGCCCGACCTGCCTGTCAAAGGAGGCGGCACCTGCCATAACCCTCCTGCCTGTCATGTCATAAACAGCCACCATCCTGGCTCCGCTGTTTCCAACATCGATTGTAACAACATCGGTAACCGGATTGGGATAAACTGTCATACCCTGCCTTGTTGCATAGGTATCGTCCGCGGAGGTTACTGTGGAACGGGGGGTAACGACAAGCTCGTCAATTGCCATCCTGTGATCGAAAACGCTTTCGTCATCCACGTCATCGA
>JAVEWX010000035.1:4090-24663 GCA_034004335.1 Bacteroidales bacterium
ATCCATCTGATCATTATCTCCTCACCCGGGGGGATGGTAACATCAATTACAGCACTCTTGTATGTTCGGTTGGATTCAAGATTCCCGTTTAATGCTCTCCTGTTGCCATCAGTAACAGGGGAATCGAAGAATAGTGCCGGAAACCTGACAAAACCTGCAGCATTAAGATCGGTCACCTCGGTGCCCTGAAGATAATCGAAAAACAGGGTTTGAAGGGTGCTGCCACCCGAGGAGGCAGTATTGCCGACACCCCACTGCTCACCCCAGAAGGCTATTTCGAGAGACCTTATCGTGCTGCCGGTATTGTTCTTGAATCTGAAACCGAAAGCCAGGGGACCCGTAGCTGAAGCATAGATCAACCCGCATGCACGCTCTCCGGGAACACCATTAAGGTCACCAAAGTTATAGAACGCTCCTCCATAGTAGCTTGAACCGCCAACATTGGATGCCCTGAAAAGCTGGGGCTGGACATCGTCGACGGTCCGGAATGAATAAAATCCGGGGAATGCCGCGCTATTGTTAGTGAAAGAGGTATCAACAGTCCCCCACCAGTCAAAAGCCTGGTTATAAGGTGCATCCATCGCAGAGAAACTTATCTGCGAAAATGATTTGCCGCTGAAAAGCAACACACTGCAAATCAATACCATAAAAGTGAGTAGATTTTTTCTCATACCCTTTTAGTTTTATTAAATTTACTGTGTCGCTTCCCACGCGACCTGACAAATATAAATATTATATCGAATTTACCAATAACTGTTTGAATTATTTTAAAGGATTTTAACATCGCGAAGATACTTTGCGTTAAAATATGACGCGTACTTAAATAAGCTGCCACTTAAGGGCAAAAGAAAACCGGTCGCTGTCATGCGCCGGTTCATAAATTCTGCGGTTATACCTAAAGGACTGATTACTTATTCTTTACTTCGGGCAGAATAACCAATTTTAAGATTGAAGAATAATCCTACATTTCGATACATCTCTTCATGAAGCCAATTACCTCCTCCTCGTTTTTAAAATCCACCTGATTTGATCTGAGGTAGTTGTCTATCTCCTTTTTCCTGTCTCCGAAAGCCTTACTGAAACCCCTGGCATCGGCAGTAAATGTTTTTTTACCGGCCACAATCCTGTAGGTATCGGCTGTTTCAAAATCATACTCTCCGACTGCCAGTGGTACTCCCACCAGGTTACCCTCCGAAATGTAGGAGGTCATGCTGGTGACCGACGCGGTTGAAGAGGCGAAGCCAAAACCACCCTCCTTCCTGGTGTCTGTAATACGGGTCTGTCTTACCCTGACGAGACTTTTGCCATCAGCTTCTGCAAGCCTCTCCCCGAATGTGCCGTCAACAGGAACCCATACCGACTCTCCCATGACAATCCTCTCCACCTGGTCGGGATAGGCAAGTACAAGAATCTGGTTGCCACGAGTGAGAAAAAGGATATCATTCGTCACAAGGTTTATGTTGATCCTGGTCTGGTTCTCCGAGCCGTCCTTCATTAAAAGCCTGGCATCCGTGAACTCTTCAAAGGCATAGAGCATATCTGCAGGAAGGGCGCTTTCAAGAGTTGTTTCGCCCTTTGCCACTATAGTGACACTCTTCTGTCCCTCAATATAAGAAATAAACAGGGACAATACGGCAATAGTGAAAGTAATCCTCTTCATCTTCCTTCAATTAATTATTACGACTCGTTCAGACAGTCAGGCAAAGATAATAAAAATAGCCCTCCATTCATTCAGGAGCAAACCTTCATCAGCCCGACCAGGTCGCTTTCGTTCCGGAAATCGATCTTCTGGCTCTTGAAAATATTACTGAGCTCTTTCTTCTTTGAGGGGAAGAACTTTTTGAAGGAGCCTGCATTGGCAATCACGGCTTTCTTGCCCTTCACCAGCATATACTCCGTAGTCGTCTCGAAATCGTACTCTCCGGCAGGCAGGAAGGTGGCTATCTGTTTCCCCTGGGTTACCATCGAAGTCAGCCTCCCTACCGATGATGTGGCCGTCATGCCACCAAAACCGGTCTCCTTACGTGTGTTTGTGAGCCTTGTCCTCTTTGATGCGACAAGCTGAACATCCCCGTTATCGGTCCTTATCTCCCAGAATGCTCCCCTTATCTGCTTCCAGATTGAGGAGCCTATTACGATGTGGCTTACATCGAGCGGGTAGGCAAGCACCAGTATCTGGTTCGAAGAAGTAAGGAAAAAGACCTCCCCGGTATAAAGATGCAGGTTCACCCGGGTTTTGTTCTCCGATCCGTCATTCATAATTATGGTGGCATCCCTGAATCCATCAAAGGCGAATATCATTTCGGGGGGGAGTGATCCTTCAAGTGTAGCATCGCTGCCCTTTGAAACAACCGTCATCTTCTGCTGCGGCAGCACGGCAATCATAACGGAACTCAACAATAAAATCAGAATCAGTCTCTTCATCGGTTATCTGTTTTTAAATCATTCAATAAGTTCTTTCTCCCAACAAATCCCATACCAAATGCTGGCCGGGCTTACGAACCCCTTAATCAAACATAATGAAAACCGCCACGACATTTCGCCATCAGCGGTTCTCATCATAATTTAAAGGTGGCATAAAGTGAGCAGCGCGAAGCTTCTCTTCGCGCTACTCATATTTGCCGGTTACAATGTTGACGCAAGAATTTCAAATACCTCTATCCAGTAACCGCCGGAGCTCTTCCAGCGATAGTTGAGGTAGAAAGTCTCATAATACCAGTCAAAATAACTGGTTTTGTCAGGATTAAGTTCAAGGTCGGCCGGTGAGTTTGCCGATCCCTCATCGGTTATCCTGATCAGTTCAACTCCCCAGTTCCTGTTATCGGAAGGATTGGGTATCACCTTCAGCCTGTAGAACTTATTGTTGTAGCTCGAGCCTGCATTGGTGCTGTTGGTGCTCATCTGTATCCTGAGGGTATACTCATCGACTGATGTCGGGGCCTTCGTGGTTGTATAGCTTGCCGTACGGCCAGTCTGCGTCAGGTACGAAACAATCACACTGCTGTATGACCACTCGTAGTCGTTCTTGGCCTCTACCCTCAGCATCAGCACACCCTTCTCGTCATCAGCAGAATAGCTTGATGCAGCCGTTATCCTTATCGGTAGATAGAAGGTCTGCAGGAAAGGAATTTCGCTGTTAATGAGCTTAACAGGGAAGGGTGCATCGAACTTACCAACAGGTATCTGAACGGTGGTTGACGGCAGCTCGTAGGCATCGGCCGGAAGAATCTGCTCACCGACCGGTACGGCTGTCGGGTCAACGGCAAAGGTCAGGGTATAGGCCTGATCATTCTTCAGCCCATATGAAGTCACCTTGAAGTTCTCAATCACCGGTTCGTCGATGTTAACCAGTCTCCTGCCTATCGGCACCTGACCATTCCTGTTGTTCCAGAAATAGAACTTCGGATGGTCGAGCTGAATTATAATAAGCGCCTCCCTCCTTTCGGCCTCGGTGACAAGATTGTACTTCGACACCGATTCAAGTGCCAGGGGTACTGTATAGAGTATCGGCTGGCTCAGGGCATCGGTCTTCGGCAACGCGTCAGTAAGATCCGTTTTGATCTTTATAGGTATAGTTGCGAAATTCTTGCCCTCGGGTATGGTCACCGTTGTGCCGGTAACTTCAAAGCAGTTCGCCGGCAATGCCTGGACCTGTCCGCTATAGACGTTCCCTCCGGCATTGTACTCGGTTATGAGGGTTTGGTCGATGCTGAAGGTAACGGTGATGTTACTCTTCTGGTTATCGGGCCTCACCCCCGAGAGGTAGACACCATAGTTGAGGGTGTATTCATTACTCTCCAGAACCCAGACAGTATTGAATGCCACTCCGCTCTGCGGTATGTAAACCAGCGGATTATCATGATCGAGCCAGATTTTCCTGGCACTGTCATCACAGGAAGCCAGCAGCAGCGCCAGTAATAATGGTATGATTAGGAATCTTTTCATATTCAGCGACTTTAATGTAGTTTTCATGTCCATATAGTATTACCATCCGGGATTCTGCTTGATGACTCCCTCATATTTCACGAGTTCTTGATATGGTATAGGATGCCAGTACATCCTGTCATTCCAGAATCTGTCCTCAACCTCAACCTTCTCATAGGTAAAGGCTGTGGGGCGCGGAGGATCACTAGTGTTCCATGCTGTGGGGGTAATCTTGATGCCGTGTATCGGGGCATCAAAAACATCTCCCATCTTCCATCTCCTGAGGTCCCAGAAACGCTTATCCTCGAATGCCAGCTCAATTCTGCGCTCATGCTTGAGCTTCTCACGGAATTCATCCTGTGTCAGCCCGGCAGGCACCGGAGGCATTCCGACCCTCTCACGCACGCAGTTAAGAGCCTCCCTTGCCGTTGAGGGGGTGCGGGTTGTGGATCCAACGACATTTATAGCCCTCAGTGGCCCGTCGGGATCAACTACATCAGGACCATAGGCCTCATTCATTGCCTCGGCGTAGATAAGCAGCAGCTCGGCAAACCTGTAGAAGGGCGTAATATAGTTGTAATTGGTATAATGCCCCGAAATGTACTGCATGAACGATTCAGATATCCACTTCCTGTAATAGTAACCTGTTTTGGTATGGTTGGGCCTTGAATAGTCACGGTGTTTTGCAGGAGCATAGGGTGCTACCGTTTCATAGGTATCGATATAATACCTGTAAGAGGTGCTGGTTCCCCACAGGGTTCCGTTGTACGAAATTGTAAAATAGAACCTGGGGTCCCTGTTGGCATACGGGTTGGCCGCATGCGTCGGATTCGACCAGTCAAACGGCACGGCCTCGGCTCCAACCACGGGCTTACCCGATGACTGAAGCGAAACAACCTCGTAGGCATCAACCATATCCTGTGTCGGGTTGGTAAGCCCTGAGCCCCCCTCCTCACCATCAGGAATGGAGTACCTCTGGTTATAATAGGAGTGGTTACTTAACGACCTCCTGCTTGTGCCCAGAATGGTTTCAACCTGGTCAGGATAGTTTGTTGCCGTAAGCCGGTAGAGATAGCATCCGCTAACGTTGTGGGCAAAGGGCCTGGAATAGGTCGAAATTGTCATAAGGTTATGGAAAGTATTCTCCTGGATTGTAGCCCTGGCTGATTCAACGACATCGAGCCACCTGTCAACATCACCGACTGTATTCTTTTCCAGGCCATAGGGGTACGTCTCCCTGTCTTCGCCCTGGAACAGCGGACTGGCATAGTAGAGCTGCGTGACGGTTTTCTGCAACTGTGCATTTGTCCGTGTTGGCAGGTACCAGTTGGGGTCAATATGAATATAGGGCAACAGCGGAATAGCTTCGTCGAGGTCGTCAATGATTGACTGGTAACATTCCTGCATGGTGCTCCTCGGTAACTTAAGCTCCTCATCGAGGTTAAGGGGCCTGTCGAGAATAACGTAGGTACCATAAGCCCTGAAAAGTTCAAACTTCAGGAATGCCCTGAGGAACAGGGCCGTGCCCTTCAGAATGTCTTTTTCATTAGCCCTTAAGGGATTAGACGGGTCATTGATGATTGGCGAGGTATCGAGATTCTGAAGGAAGATGTTGACCTTTCTCATCCCCAGGTAGCTGTTGTACCAGGGAGATCTGACACTATTGGTGTAAGATCCGCCATAGCGGGAATCAACACTTCGCGACGGGCTCCACGATCCGTCATTGATCGACTGTATCGTTGCCATGGGTTCGGTATGCTCTGCCTCGTCGCATGCCGATGCGAGCATTGCCGGGCCGGTCATTGAATAGAGCAGGTATGAGTACATGTTATCCCCGATGGGATACCACAGTATACCTCGTGCAAAATCATAGAACGACCATATCTCTTTCGGCGTCCTGGCTCCGTCGGGCGGCCACGGCTCGAGGAACGGCCGCTCGCAGCCCGGGATCGTCAGTAACCATATTACCAGCAAGCCGGCATACTTCATTCTTGTTTTATAAAATAGTCTTTTCATAATCTAGAATTTTAAGATAACACCAAGGTTGCCAATTTTTGTCATCGGGTAATCGCTTACCCCTGCTTCCATATGCTCAGGATCAAGCAACTTGAAGTTGTCGAATGTAAACAGGTTAAAGGCATTCACGTAAAATCTCACCCCGTAGAGCCCAAGCTTCTTGGCGCCGGCCATAGACATCGTGTACCCAACCTCAAAATTCTTCAGTCTGACATAAGTAATATCCCTCAGCCAGAATGTCGAAATGCGCAGGTTGTTATTGTTTGACAGGGTTGTAAGCCTCGGATAGTCAGCCGTTGCCCAGCTTGCCTCATCGGTGTACCTGTTGAGGGCAAACTCCGATATGCTTCCGTTGTTGTCGAAAGGCCTGAAATAATGGTTGCTGAGGTAGGTACTCCACTGTGATGCTCCCTGCCATAACATTGAAAAGTCAAAATTACCAACCGAGACTCCCATGTCAGCAGCGAAGACCTGTGTCGGAAAGCCGCCATTGCCAAGTGCCACGCGGTCGTTCATGTCAATTATACCATCTTCGGTCACATCCTTGTACTTAATGTCACCGGGCTGGTAGGGACCAAATGTCTGCAACGGGCTGCTGTCTATCTCATCCTGGTTCTTGAAAAGCCCCAGGGCAACGAGTCCGTAGTCCTGGCGGACACGACCTCCCGTTTCATAAAGATTGGGATATTCCGGAATGGGTTCTGCCATATTGACTATCTTGCTCTGCGACATGTCGAGTGAAGCATTTATCCAGTAGCTGAAATTCCCTATTTTGTCATTCCAGCCAACCATTGCCTCAAATCCCTTGCTGTCGACAATACCCTCATTGGTGATGGGAAGGTAGCTTTCCAGCGCTCCGAGAAGCTGAGGCATCGACCCGATACCCTGGAGGAATATGTCATAACGGTGCTCGAACCAGATATCGGATGCAATGATGAACCTGTCCCTGAACAACTTGACATCGATACCGAAATTGAGTACCCTTGCCTTCTCCATGGTGAAGTCGTCGTTGGCCATAATACCTTCGTAGGCATAACCTACAACCGGGGGACGTGCCGGAGATATCCCTATTGCCATCATTGTACCTGTGGAGGTCCAGTAGCGGCGCCTGTTGGGATACCTGTATTTATAGCCGTTCGGATCAACGACAGTATATTCATCGTTACCTGAAAGTCCGAAGGATGCCCTCAGCTTGAGGAATGACAGGAAATCGGATCCGCTGAGGAATGACTCATCAGACACCACCCATGCTGCCGAAACAGCCGGCAGGAAGATCCTCGGCTTGTTGGTGGTGAAGGTGTTGTCTGTGCCTGTCAGATTGCCTATGAGCTGGAGGAAGTACCTGTTGTTGTAGCCGTAATCAAGCCTTACGGCAATATCCTCTATTCTCCTGTCCTTGAGGTTCGTCTGCAGGTATATGGTCTTAAACCTGCGAAGCATTGCAAATCCCTTGAGACTATGCTTGTCGAACGTCCTGTCATAGTTAAGGTGCAGATTATACCCGTTCCATGTATTGTAGTTGGCGGTACCCCCATTGGAAAGGGCAGATACTGTATTGTATGCGTAATAGATAACCGAGTTGTCAGGCTGTAGTGTGCGTTGCCATACCTGCTTGGTTTCATACTTGGTATGCTGAAAATAGTTGAACCCGTCAAGGTCCATCGCAGCACCGGCAGTCAGACCCTGGGTAATGAAGTCAAGGTTATACTTGAATCCGGTGCTCAGCTGGTAGAACCTGTCTGTCCGCTCGGCGGTACCCCTGAAGGAAAGAGCCCGCAGGGGAGTATTGGTATAGAGCGATGATCCTCCTATCATGAAAAGATCCTTGCCTGTAATAGGGTCGGGACCGATGAACCAGTGAGCAAATGCGTTCGGCGGATAGCGCGTGAGCATTGTCATGATGGTTCCATCCGATTCATACGGTTGTTGTATCAGCTGTATCCTACCCGACATATTGACGAATGCTGTCATCCTTTCACCCAGATTGACGTCGATATTTGTCCTGAGGTTGAACCTCTGGTACTTGTTTGGCGTTTCATACTCAGGGTTTTCCTTGACAGTGGTATAAAGTCCTCCCTGTCTGTTATATGTGATGGCAGTGAAATACCTTACCACGCTGTTCCCTCCCGAAAGTGTCAGGGCAGCTTTGCTCTGATGGGCATATGGTTTCAGGAACTCTTCGAGGTAATTATTGTCGGGGTAGTTAAGCAGGTCTGTCCCTGCCTGATACATATTTATCTGATCTGCCGTATAAACAGGATCAAGCCCGTCGTTAAGCCTTGCCTCGTTGTACAATGTCACATACTGATATGAATCAAGGAATTTCGGAAGGCGGGTCGGGGTAATGATGCCTGAACTTATCTCCAGGTCAATGGTTCTCCTGTTGGCGGTACCCCTCTTGGTGGTAACCAGTATTACTCCGTTTGCCCCCCTGAGACCGTACAGTGCAGTTGCCGCAGCATCTTTCAGCACGCTGAGGGACTCAATCTCACTCGGATCGAACTCAATGAAGTCCCTTTCAAACCCGTCAACCACCGTAATCGGTGTTCCAACACCGAATTTTTCCATGGTATTCATCCCTCCGTCCTCGAGGGTCCTTATGCCTCTTATCCTCCAGTTGGTTGATTCATAACCCGGACGGGATGCCGACTGAACGGCGGTGAAACCGGGTAGTCTTCCGAAGACGGCGTTTGCCAGCGACATGGTAGGACTCTTACGGAGTTCCTCATGTCCTATTGTGGATATTGAGGCCGTCAGACTTCTTTTATCGGTCTCACCCCAAGGCACAATAACCTTGTCCTTGTAGCTCTGTCCCAATACTGCATACTGAAGGACAACATCCACGTTGGCCGTGGACACTGTCACGGTAGAAGGTTCAAAACCTTCGGCCATAAAGGTAAGTATGCTTCCCATACGCGGGACCACGATCTCGAAATTACCACCCTCATCCGTCAGGGCACGGGTAGTTGATTCCGAAACCAGTATCTCTGCCCCCATTATGGGAACACCCTTAAAATCCTTAACCGTTCCGTAAACGGTTACCGGCTGATCCTGCTGCTGTCTGGCCTGGGCCAGCAGACCCGTGCCCGGGAAAGCAGTGATCAGCAGGGCGACGAAGACAGACATTACAACCCTGTACAGCCTGCCGCATAGTATATATTTAATTTGAGTCATGTTTCTCATTTTTTTGAATTGAAAAATTACCACCCGGGGTTCTGTTCGATTTCCATTACGTTGACCTCCTGCTGAGGTATGGGGTAACGATACATCCTGACAGGGTCGAAATACCTGTCCTCAACCTTTACCCTCCTGTAGATGAACTCCTCACCGGCCTTGATTATGTCAATGCCGTAGATGGTTCCGCCGATATGTTCCTCTCCCAGTTTCCACCTCAGTATATCATACCAGTAATGATCCTCGAAAGCCAGTTCAACAACCCTCTCGTTTCTCACCCTCTCCCTGAACGTTTCAGTAGTAACATCCTCAGTGTCAGGTATCGGAGGTATTCCGTCGGGTAATGTGGGGAAATAGGGACTGTCGAGCCTCTCGAGCCATACCTGGTAGAAGGGATGGTTAATTGCGGGTGCCGATGCAAATGCGGGGCATACCACCCTGGCCCTTATCTTGTTGACAGCCTCCCTTGCAGTGAAGGTACCGGTTGTTCTGCCCAGCAGATCAGCGTCGGGCCCGTATGCTTCATTCATGGCCTCGGCGTAATTGAGGTATATCTCGGCAAGTCGCTGATAGAATCCGGTCATGTTGGCATTTCCTGTTGTTCCGACACGCTGCCTGAGCTCCCTGGGCCAGAATTTCTTAAGATAGTACCCGGTGTGGGTATAGAGGTGATCCTTGGGATTCAGGTCCCTTCCGTAGTTGGTTCCGTCCCTCCACATCTCAAGCTTTCTGTGTATCCAGTTCTGATCATTGTACAGTACCGTATAGTAGAACCTCGGGTCGCGGTCCTTGTAGAGGTTGTTGCCGTTTACTCCCACATGGTCGGGATTGTCCCAGTCAAACTTCTCGGTTCCGATAACGACTCCGCCGGCATCTTTTACCAGCTTCTCGAACCTGTCAACAAAGTTCTGGGTCGGTCCGTTGCTCCCGTAACCCTGGAAGGGATCGCCGGGAGTGGCGCAGTTATTCTGAATCAGCTCATCTGTAAAATCATAGGTATAGCTGCTTCGCTTCTTCATGTCGATGATCTCAGGGACCTCCTCGGGATAGTTGGCACGCATGAATATTCTCTGCCAGTGCGGTTCAAGGGAATACATCTCATATCCGACACTTGCAGGGTCCTCAACATAATCGATAAGATCGCGGGCAGCATTGGCCGCAGCGATCCACTTGTCCTGGGAGTTGTCCGGATTGTTCAGCGGACTGGCAGCATACAGGAGCAGACGCGATCTGAAGGCCATTATGACAGGCTTGGTTATCCGTCCGTGGTCATCAGAGGGCCACTCATCAGGCAGAATTGTCTGCGCCGTATCGAGATGAGCCAGTATGAAATCGAGTGTTTCATCGTATGTAGCCCTGGGTATCCTGAAATCGGAATCAAACTCCAGGGTTTTCGTCACAATCGGAACACCGCCATATCTTTTGAGCAGCTCATTGTAGTACCATGCGATCATAAAGTGAACCTCTCCCTTCATAAGCACCTTGCGCCTTACTCCATCGCCAAGGTAGTCGGGGTCGTCATTGTCGAACAGATGCATGTTCTCAAAGAACATATAGCAGCGTCGAAGGTTTGAGTAGCTGTTACCCCAGCGGTTTACCTCATCACTCTGGGCATCGCTCTGGTACCAGTTGCCAATATTGAAAGAGACGTTTGCTATTCCGTAGTTGGCAGTGTACTCTGCCATGTCGGTAGCCGATTCCAGGAACCCGCCGCGTCCGTCGCTTATCCGGGCTCCTGTGGCCCAGTCGTTTATGCGGTTGGAATACAGAGTATTGATATATCGCAGTGACCTCGTCCAGTCCTCGAAGATATATTCCTTGGTCACCTCACCTGTTGGCGCCTGATTGAGCCATTTCTCACACGAAAAGAGGCAGAGAGAAACCAGAATAATCAGGCCCGTATATAATTTCATTGTGTGTTTCATAATCACTGTCACTTTTAGAAGTTAACTCTGACCTCGAAGCTGTAGGTCTTCGATTGTGGATAATACCTTGTTGCAGTACCGGTTCCCACCTCCGGGTCGAGCATCTTGAAGCGGCTCCATGTAAGGAGGTTCGACCCGCTGAGCGACATGGTCATTCCCTTCAGACCGAGACGGGTATATAATTCTCTCGGAACGCTGTAGGAAAGGTTCACGGTTTTAAGACGAAGGTAGCTGTTATCATTCCTCCAGAAATCGTTGTCGACATGATTCTGGCTGGTTGAGCCGTTATGCAGTGCCGGGTATGTTGCTGCATCGGGGTCTTCAGGTGTCCACCTGCCAAGGTGATGCTCCATTACCGGGGCCCTGTTGTAGAACTCCCAGAAGAGGTATTGCGACACCATCACCGATGAGTGGGTTGCTCCCTGGAAATGAAAACTTGCCCTCAGATCCTTGAAAGTGAAGTCAAATGTCGTTCCGAACGAGGTGTTTGGCACCGCGGTGTGGGCTGTTGGCACAATATCGAACTGGTTGACTATGCCGTCGCCGTTATAGTCGAGATACTTGAAGTCTCCCGGTATTGGTGAGGAGCCAACCTGCTGTACCGGCGAGTTGGCAATGTCCTCCCAGTCCCTGAAATATCCAAGGACTATATATCCGGTAGGCTGGCTTATTCTCTGACCTTCTTCCTTGAGCCACCAGTCCATGTTCTCGGGGTCATCGGCGAAAATGATCTTGTTCTGCCAGTATCCGATATTGGGCCTGATGGTAAGTGTGAGGTCATTGGTTATACGCTGCTGGAAAGCCAGTTCAAATTCCCAGCCGTAACGCATCGTCTTGCCGATGTTAAGGGCAGGAACCCCAATCCCCAGAGTACTTGAGAATGAGTTTGAGGTCTGCAGTATTCCGCTCCTGTTATCCCTGAATACATCAAACGATCCGGATATCTTGTCTCTCCACACGCCGAAATCCATACCGAAGTTGACCGAGACGTTCGACTCCCATGTGGCATCGGGGTTGGCTATGGTCGGTTCGGTGCTGGTACCTATACCAGAGCCGAGACCGGTTCCGAAATAGGCGCCTCCCGATGTGCTGGTTGACCATTTGCCGGGCTTGAACAGGAACCTCGTTGAGGCATATTCACTACCCGACTTACCGTAGCTCAGCCTGGCTTTAAGAAGTGAAATGAAGGTTACAGGCCTGAGGAAGTCCTCGCTGTGGATGTTCCATGCGAGGCCGACGGCCGGGAAGAATCCGAACCTCTTGCCGGGGGCGAAATTTTCATTGCCCCTGTAGGCAGCATTGAAATCAGCAATATACTTGCCCTTATAGTTGTAGTTGACAATACCGATAAAGCTGGCTGAGTTATAGGGCACCTCGTAACCATAGTGTCTCTGGCTTACCGTCGATATGAGGTTGAAGCCAAGGCTGTGGTCTCCCCCCAGGGTAGGCCTGTAGGTCAGCCCCGCCTGGCCGTTCATAAGCTTGTTCGGGGTATACAGGGTATAGCTGGAAGAGAAAAATGCCCTTGTAAGATATTCACGGTATCTGTCACCCCTGCCGGGCCTGGAAATAAGTTCATATGTATTATCGGTCATGGTCCAGAACTGTGCAGTCTGGTAGTCGGAGTCATATGAGATCCTGGCGTTAACCGAAAGGCCTTTTATGAAGCTTCCCAGGTCGAGGGTCATCTTCACCTGGCTGGTGATGTAAACACCCTGCCACCTGTCGACACCCCTGGTATTCATCCTGTAATAGGGGTTAAATTCCGCGAATTCCGAGGTTCCTGCCCACTTGCCGTCGGGATATCTGGCCGGCATACGGTATGAGCCTATGCGGTTCATGTTGTCAAATACATCATCGGCATAGGGGTCCTCCTTCAGCCTCCAGGTACCCCCGAGTTCGAATGAGAGGACGAATGCCTTGGTGATGTATGCATCTACGTTCGATGTGAAGCGGTAATTGTCATTGCTGTACCTCGATTTGAAAACCTCATTCGCGTCAGCCCTGATGTGCCCCTCCTGGTGGTTGTAATAGCCCGACATGAAGAAACCTATTGTCCGGGTACCACCGCGTATGGTAAAGTTGGCATTGTACATGGGAGCATAGGGCTTCATCATGAGTTCATACCAGTCGGTGTTGGGGTAACGCAGGGGGTCTTCCCCCGTCCTGTACTTCTCAAGCACTGCCTCGCTGTAGATTGGTTCTCCGCCATTATTAATCTCAGCCTCATTCATCAGTACAAGTGAATTGTATGAGTCGAGGTATTGCGGGAACCTGGTGAACTGCTGTATCGAGTAACCGGTCCTCACTGTGAATGAGGGGGGGTTGCCGTCGCCACGCTTGGTGGTAACGAGGATTACCCCGTTGGCACCCTTCGACCCGTACTGTGCCGTTGCAGCAGCATCCTTGAGGATACTGACGGATTCGATCTCCTCGGGGCTCATCGAACGGAATATCGTTACGTTTCGTTCAATACCGTCGATAACGTATAGGGGTAAGGCATCGTTCCAGGTACCAACACCCCTTACGTAAAAGGTGGCCTGGTCGCTGCCCGGCTCACCGGAGCTCTGCATCGAGGTCAGACCTGGCAGCCTGCCGGCCAGTGCCTGGCTCACGTTGGCTACCGGGGTTGAAACGATGTCGGCGCTCTTCACCGTGGTCACAGCTGCCGATACATTTGCCTTCCTCTGTTCAGTGTATCCGATTACAACAACTTCATCAAGGGCTTTGGTCTCAAGCTCCATCTTGACATCTATCACGTCTGTCGGCCCCAGTGGAACCTTCTGCTCCTTGTAACCTACAAAGGCAAAAATTATCACTGAGTTGGGTGGTACTGACAGACGGAACTCACCCTTCGCATTGGTGATGGTACCTATCAGTATGTTCCCCTCAACATAAACGTTGACGAAAGGAAACGGAGCTCCGGTCTCATCGGTCACAACACCCCTGATGTTCCTTTGCTGAAAGAAAGGATCACCGGAAGCCATGACCGGGGAGACCTGCGACTGAACAATTAACAATGTAAGACAGGCAAGCAGGATCTTAAGAATCCCGGACCCGTACAATACACGATAACGGTAAGGTTCATTCATAGGTCGGTTGTTTTTAGTTATTAAATAGGTTTATTTGTTGAAAGGGTCAATAATGCAATTTATCAAATATTTTATTATTCAAGCTTATTTTTTCAAAAAAATACACCTTATATATTATATAGCATTAAAAAAAGATGTCCCTCGCCGGTATAAATACTGTATCTAAATATTTAAATATATTAATAACTTGTAATCCAATAAGGTACATTTGTAAAAGTAAGGTTTAATCTTAATCGGCAGACTTTGGAAAACATATTCTACAACATGAAACAATCATAAGGTTTAATGTGCTGTTTTACTGCCGGTTAATATTTATATCATTGGGATTTAGTTTCTTAAATAATGTTAAACCAGACTTATATGCCTGATTATCTGCGCTTTGATCGTATCTCTTTATTTAGTCCTTCCCCGCTATCAATAATATTTTCCTGATCAGAAGATCATTAACGATGGTAATTCATTAAGTTTGCCATAGATAGCCGAAGTCCTCACCACACCAGAAAACAACATTATTTAAACCATCAATATAAAAACGATAAACGATGAAACAGGTATCAGGTATCAGGTACCAGGTACCAGGTACTCTGAACCGAGCCCCGACTTTTCGGGGCGAGCTCGCGACCGAAGGGAGCAACCCTGAACCCTGAACCGAGCCCCGACTTGTCGGGGCGAGCTCGCGACCGAAGGGAGCAACCCTGTACCCTGAACCCTGAACCCTGAATGTCCTTTTCCGCAGAAGATATCAAATACATGAGAGCCGCCCTCGAAGAGGCCGGGAAGGCCCTTGCCGCAGGCGAGATACCCGTAGGTGCGGTGATGGTAACAGGTGACATGATCATTGCCCGCGCGCACAACCTCACCGAGACCCTCAGGGACCCGACGGCCCATGCAGAGATGCAGGCTGTCACTTCGGCAGCCGACTGGCTCGGCGGGAAATACCTCGCCGACTGCACTCTCTATGTAACCCTTGAACCCTGCGTAATGTGCGCCGGCGCCCTCTTTTGGAGCCGTGTGGGAACGGTTGTCTACGGTTGCAGCGACCCGAAAAGGGGTTACACCCTTGCCTCACCCAACCTGCTTCATCCCAGAACCATTGTAAGAAGAAATGTACTCGATGAGGAGTGTTCACTGCTTCTCTCCCGTTTTTTCAGGGACAAAAGAGACTGATATGGAACACTTTCCCGCTTCATCAAATAGCGTTTAATCTTTCCCCTGTTTGAAAAAAATAGAGTAGGTTTGTCAAAAACAGAGCCATGACCTTCGACAACAGCAGGAGAATAATATCGACAAGGCTGGTGCTGTTCGCAGCCACCTTCCCCTTCCTGGCATTCCTGGCATTGACATATGTGGCCGGGGTACTGAAATTCCCGCTGCTGGGGATGAGTGAGACGGCATGGGTTGTTATTCTTTCGGCCCTGTATTTCGGAATTGCTGCCTACCCCTCAGTTCTAAGGTACAATTATATATACTTTTCCGATGACGGGTCGAAAATAATCATCAGATTCTACTCAGCCGGCATCTTCAAGGGAATGCGCCAGTCGGTGGAGATACCGAAAAAGTCATTTGCAGGATTCAGAAGGGAGAAGAAACTGGGTATCATACCCTCTGTTTCCCTTCTGGAACGCAGGGCAGGAGTCACGGCCAGGTACCCCTCCATCTCCCTGAGCGCCCTGAACAGGCGCGAGAGGGAGAGGATTTACAAAACCCTCGCGCAATACGCAGGGAATAGATGATAATTGTTACATAAGCAATATGAGGAAAGTCATTTTTAAATCGCTGCGGTAAGGTGACCTTTGGGCCTTAAAAGCTGAAAACCAGTAAATATTGATCCCGTCATCAAAAAAATTCAATCATTACTAACTTATAAAATACAATATCATGAACGTTGACAAATTAATGAGCAACCTCGAGAAGAAACACCCCGGCGAGGTTGAGTATCTCCAGGCAGTAAGGGAGGTCGTCGAATCGATTGAGGAGGTCTACAACGAGAATCCCCAGTTTGAATCAGCGAATATCATTGACAGGCTCGTGGAACCCGACAGGGTTTTCACATTCAAGATCCCCTGGGCCGATGATGAGGGTAATGTACATGTTAACATCGGCTACAGGATACAGTACAACAATGCCATAGGGCCATACAAGGGAGGCATCCGGTTCCACCCCAGTGTCAATCTTTCAATCCTGAAGTTCCTCGGCTTCGAGCAGATTTTCAAGAACTCTCTCACCACGCTCCCCATGGGCGGAGGCAAGGGAGGCAGTGATTTCAATCCCAAGGGCAGGTCAAACAATGAAATAATGAGGTTCTGCCAGTCATTCATGCTGGAACTGTGGAAGCACATCGGTCCCGAAACCGATGTCCCCGCAGGTGATATAGGCGTTGGCGGACGTGAAATTGGGTACATGTACGGCATGTACAAGAAACTTGCCGGCGAACATAGCGGAGTACTTACAGGTAAGGGTATTAACTGGGGCGGGTCACTCGTTCGTCCTGAGGCAACGGGCTTCGGATGCGTATATTTTGCCAAAGAGATGCTGGCAACCCGCGGTGAGTCGTTCAAAGGCAAGAGAGTGGCCATTTCAGGTTTCGGCAACGTAGCCTGGGGTGCTACGCTCAAGGCAACAGAACTCGGCGCCAAGGTTGTGACGATTTCAGGGCCCGATGGTTACGTTTACGATCCCGATGGCATAAGCGGCAAGAAAATTGAATACATGCTTGAGCTCCGTGCCTCCAACCAGGATATAGTAAAACCCTACTCATATGAGTTTGAGGGAGTTGAATTCCATGAAGGAAAACGTCCCTGGGAGGTGAAGGTTGACATAGCACTTCCCTGTGCAACCCAGAATGAACTCGACAAGGCCGATGCGGAAGCCCTTGTTAAAAACGGCTGCATCTGCGTATGTGAAGGAGCAAATATGCCATCAACGCCTGAGGCAATAGAGGTCATCCAGAAGGCCGGCCTGCTATTTGCACCCGGTAAGGCTGCCAATGCCGGCGGTGTCGCCACCTCGGGTCTCGAGATGTCACAGAACTCCATGAAACTCAACTGGAGTCGTGAAGAGGTGGACAACAGGCTTCATGAGATAATGTGCAACATACATGCACAGTGCCTTAAGTACGGCAAGCGCGACAACGGATACATCGACTACGTAAAGGGAGCCAACATAGCCGGTTTCCTGAAGGTGGCCAATGCCATGCTCGACATGGGGGTGTTGTAGTATCTGCACCCTGTTACAGGAAATACAGGGGGGCCTCAGCAGGCTCCCCTTTTTTTGCCTCTCGGTTCCGGATAAGCCAATTATTTTTATTTTTGTATATGTCTCAATGGTTTCCCGGTCATGAATGATCCTGACCTTATCTATAAAATAGCCTTGGGGCTCATCCCCGGCATTGGCGATATCACGGCCAGGAAACTGGTTTCCTTCGCGGGTTCGCCGGAAGCAGTATTCAGGGAACCGTACGGCAGGCTGGTCAGGATCCCCGGGGTGGGTGAAACGATGGCAAGGGCTGTCACGGATAAGACCTCACTGGCAAAAGCAGAAAAGGAGGCCGGCTATGTGACATCAAAAGGTATAAGGGTCCTTTTCTACCTCGATGATGATTACCCGGCAACCCTGAAGGAGTGTGAAGATTCCCCGGTTACATTATATTATAATGGTATAGCATCTCTCAATGATCCAAAAATGCTCGGCGTGGTGGGTACCAGGAGAGCAACCTCAAGGGGAAGGGATATTTGTGAAAGCATTATCGGCACACTGGCTTCCCTGTTCCCCGACCTGGTAATAGTAAGCGGCCTTGCATACGGAATTGATATCTGCGCCCACAAGGCTGCCCTGGCCTCAGGACTGAGAACCATCGCCGTTCTGGCGCACGGACTGGGCACCATCTATCCGCCTGCCCATGCAAATACGGCTAAGCTGATGTCCGGGCAGGGCGGGTTGCTGACCGATTTCGTGCATGATGCCCCTGCGGAAAGGAACAACTTCCTTAAAAGGAACAGGATAATAGCAGGGCTCCCCCGCGGACTGCTGGTGGTGGAATCGGGAGTGAAGGGAGGAGCGCTTGTAACAGCAGGAATGGCAATGTCGTACAGCCGCGACGTTATGGCAGTACCCGGACGACCATCCGACATCTGGTCGGCCGGCTGTAACAGACTCATCAAGAGGAATATTGCAGCGCTGGTAGAAAATGCCTCCGACATCTGCGAGGTACTGAACTGGGAAATGCCCGGCAACCCTCCGGCCCTGCAGCCGATACTATTCGATGAGCCCGACGAGGCAGAAAACACCGTTTTGAAGGCAATACCCCCCGGGGAGGAGGTGAGTGCCGACTATATTTCACTACTCACCGGAATCCCTGTCAACAGGTTGTCGCACCTGTTGCTCTCCCTTGAAATCAAAGGAATGGTTAAATGTTGCCCCGGTAACCTGTACAAACTGGCCAGGTAGGAGCACATAAACATTAGTTCCGAAGCATCCGGTCAATATAGCCTGTAAGTGACCCTGAGACCGGAACCTGAATGTTTTACAGCAGAAGTCTCAACCTTATATAATTATATCTCTGATTGTTATAGATCGGCGTACAGTCCATTATGATTTTTTTCATCTATTTCACGCTGTAAAGGTGACTCTTTTCATTGTTTTTTCTACTTTTATTCCCCACAGAAAACCTAATTAACCAGACAATACTATGGATCCAAGAGTACAACAGTTCATGGCCATGATTAAGGCCAAAAATCCGGGCGAAAATGAATTTCACCAGGCAGTTCAGGAGGTAACAGAATCGCTGATGCCCTTCATCGACGAGAACCCCAGGTACCGTCATGCCAAAATCCTTGAAAGGATAGCCGAACCTGAAAGGACCATCCTTTTCAGGGTCCCCTGGCTCGATGACAAGGGCGAGATACAGATCAACAAGGGTTACCGCATTGAGATGAACAGTGCCATAGGTCCCTACAAGGGAGGCATCCGGTTCCACCCTACGGTCAACCTGGGAATACTTAAGTTCCTGGCATTCGAACAGGTCTTCAAGAACAGTCTTACAACCCTGCCGATGGGAGGAGGAAAGGGAGGCTCCGATTTTGATCCCAAGGGGAAATCCGATAATGAGGTAATGCGTTTCTGCCAGAGCTTCATGTGCGAGCTATTCCGCCACATCGGGCCCGATACCGACGTGCCTGCAGGCGACATCGGTGTGGGAGGTCGTGAAATAGGCTATATGTTCGGCATGTACAAGCGTCTCCGTAACGAATTCACGGGCGTCCTTACCGGCAAAGGCATTGAATGGGGAGGTTCACTGATAAGACCCGAGGCTACCGGTTACGGGGCCACCTATTTTGCTTCAGAAATGCTTGCTACCAGGGGAGAAACGCTGAAGGACAAGACGGTTCTCATTTCAGGTTCAGGCAACGTCGCACAATATGCCACCGAGAAGGTAACCCAGATGGGTGGAAAGGTAGTCACCCTTTCCGACTCCGACGGTACCATCTACGATCCCAAGGGAATTGACAGCGAAAAGCTGAAGTTTGTAAAGGAACTCAAGAATGTAAAGAGAGGACGCATTAAGGAGTATGCCGAGAAGTATGGTGTAGAGTATTTCGAAGGCAAGAGGCCATGGATGATCAAGTGCGATATTGCCATGCCAAACGCCACGCAGAATGAAATCGATGAGAACAATGCAAAAACACTGGTCAAGAACGGTTGCATCTGCGTTTCGGAAGGGGCTAATATGCCTTCAACGCCCGAAGCAGTGGAGGTATTTCTCAATGCAGGTATCCTCTATGGTCCGGGCAAGGCAGCAAATGCCGGAGGCGTTGCCACATCGGGACTGGAAATGACACAGAATTCAATGCGCCTTCCCTGGTCGAGGGAGGAAGTTGATGCCCGCCTACAGTCCATAATGAAGAATATCCACGCGACATGCGTTAAGTATGGTACAAAAGATAACGGTTTCGTCAACTATGTCGACGGAGCCAATATCGGCGGATTCGTTAAAGTAGCGAATGCCATGATAGCACAGGGAGTGGTATAACAGAACTGCCCCCTGATGGAACAAGCCGCCCGGAATTGTACCGGGCGGTTTTTTTATGCCCCCGGATTTCTTATTTTTGCCTCACCGTTTCCAATCCGGATGATTCTGACAGACACACATACCCACCTCTACCTGCCCGGGTTCGACCACGACAGGGATGAGGCAGTGGCAAGAGCTCTTGCAGCAGGCGTGGAGAAGATGATAATGCCCAATATTGACAGCTCATCATTCCCCTCCATGATGAATCTGGCCCGGCTCTACCCCGGGGTCTGCATCCCCATGATCGGTCTTCATCCGACTTCGGTTAAAAAGGACTACGGCAGGGAACTTGACTTCATTGTGTCGGCCACCGGAACAACCAACATTGCCGCGGTTGGGGAAACCGGAATAGACCTCTACTGGGACACCTCAACC
>JAVEWX010000183.1:0-4911 GCA_034004335.1 Bacteroidales bacterium
GGATGACATAACCCATCTGGCTTATGCTGTGATAGGCCAGAAGCCTTTTAATGTCCCATTGACCAATTGCAAGCAGAACACCAAAAACCATTGAAAGTGCTCCGAGAGTGGTAATCAGTATGGCAATTTCAGTGCTGATGATAAACATATTGAAGAACAGCCTGATAAGGACATAGATTCCGACAGCTTTTATCAGTACGCCCGAAAGCATTGCCGAGATGGGAGAGGGAGCTGATGAGTGAGCGTCGGGAAGCCATGCATGGAAGGGTATTACAGCAGCTTTAAGTCCGAAGCCGGTCAGCAGCAACATCTGTACAAGAAGGTAATGGGTTCTTTCGGGAGCAGCTCCCATCACCTGCCTTATGTCAGCGATATTGAGTGTTTTTGCCCGCCAGTAAATAAAGCCGATACCGAACAAAATTATCAGTGAAGCCATTCCTCCCAGGATCTGGTATTTGAATGTTGCTTCAAGTTCTGTCTTTCCCACCCCGAAAGCCACAAGGGCATATGACGATATTGCAGCTATTTCGAGGAACACGAAAATGTTGAATAGATCGCCACTGAGAACCACTCCGTTCATCCCGGCTATCATGAGACAGAACAGTGAATAATAGTTGTTTTCGGAAGTGTACCTGCTGATGTATGATATTGAATATATTACCGAAAGCAAACCGACCAGGTTGATAATGCACAGGAGGATACTGCTTAATCCGTCGGCAACCATATATATGCCGATTGGTATTCCGTTTACCGGCTCCCATCCTCCTGTTTTATAGATCTGTGGATTGCCGTTGGTGCTGACGGCAAGGATAATGCATGCTGCCAGAAGGAACAGAAGGACAAGTGAAGCCAGATATTTATTCAGATCCCTGATGAACTTCCCGAGGATCATTATCAGGAAACCACCTGCCAGCGGTACAGCTACTAATAAAGGTATTAGCGGATTCATTTTTCAGCCTCTTAAGTTCTTAATCTCCCTGATGTCGAGTGTTTTATACTTTCTGTAGATCCTGATTATCACCGACATGAGCATTGCCGTTGTTGCAAGGCCGATGACTATTGCTGTCAGAACCATAGCCTGCGGCAGCGGATCCACATAAATTATGTCGGGACTGCCCGGGTCGATTATGGGTGCAGCGCCTCCTTCAATATACCCGATGACGGCCAGAAAGAGAAAGACACTGAATTCCATTATCGACAGTGAAATTACGATCTTCACAAGATTCCTTCTGGTGACAATACCATACAGACCGACAAGGAACAATATGAAACAGAGCAGGTAGACTATCATTTTGTTATTTCCTCCTTAAATATTATGAGTGCAAGAAATATTGTAAGTATCGATGCAGCAACTTCTGTCCCGATGAAGATGTTGTACAGTGGTATCACGCCTGCGCTGACTAGATCACCGGCTTTTCCTTCCGGTAGCCAGTTGCTGAAGAAAACTTTCGTTCCGATAAGCATACCGGCCAGCGCGATAAGAAGGGCAATCAGAATAGCAAGGTTCTCAGTGATGGTGGTCCCCGATTCTTCTCTTGTAAGATGCATAAAATCACTGCCATAGGCCAGTATCAGCAGGATGAATGAACCTGCCAGTATAACGCCTCCGGCAAATCCGCCGCCCGGCGTAAGGTGACCATGCAGGACCACATACACGCCATACAGGAATACCATACCGGATATGAGCTGAGTGGTCTTCTTGACAATTACAGTCATTCCTTTCATTTCTTGCCCTTTATTCTTAAAATAGTTAAAACTCCAAGCACAGCTGTTACCAGAACTGTTGCCTCCCCCAGTGTATCATAGCCCCTGAAGTCGAATATGACTCCGGTAACAAGGTTTGCACTTCCGGTCAGTTCGGCAGCGCCTTTGATATAGTGTTCAGCCATTCTCAGAGAACCCTTGCCAAAGGTGTCGAGAGAGGCAGTGGACATCTTCATGAAAATGTAAATCACGACCATGATCAGCAGTGCGGTGAATATATTTACCCAGCCGCGGGGATCGGGTTTGGAGAATGGTTCTGAACGGGTGCTGTCGAGAACCACTGCAACCATGATCACAAGGGTGATTGTCTCTACAACAATTTGTACGATTGCCAGGTCGGGAGCCTTCAGGAGCAGGAAGCAGATCACAAGGCCGTAACCCACTATTCCGCATGCTATGACCGCTGACAGCAGATCCTTTGCATGTATGGCAAATATTGCACCGAGGATCATAAAAACAAGTATCACTGAAACAGCCGCTTCCATATTGTAGCTTTTTATATCATAATAAGCAGAAGGACCATTAGTCCTGCAAGAACCCAGATAATATATCCCGACAATACCCCCGTATGCCCTAGGCTTAGCTTATGGCTGAGCCAGAGTACAGAGTTTTTTGAGAGGTCATAAATATCAAACCATTTCTCATTGGCCTTCCTGTACATCACCGACAGAAAACTGAATTCGGTGAAGGTCTTGTAGAACTCCGGTGCCGGATAACCTGCCTGGTCATGAAGCTTCTCTCCGCCAATGAAACTGTCCGATGTCCGGAATTTTTTAATCCCCGAGGCCAGATATAACAGAACTCCCCCAAGAATGGAGACCAGAACCAGAATAGAAACAAGTCCCGAATTCCAGAAGCCTGAGAATTCAAAACTGCCTGTCACGGGCATAAAAAGGTTTGGGACTACATACCTCGTGGCAAAAACTCCGAATCCTATACAAAAAACAGCAAGTAAGGCTGCAGGTATCCACATCAGCGGCGGAACCTCCCTGATCGTCTCCGCTTCCTGCCGTCTTCTTCCGAGGAATATCCCGCCTATGAACTTGATGAAGCTGGCAAGGGTAAGCGCCGAGCCCAGAACTGCAAGTGAGAGCCATAATATCCATAATTTGCTGGCTATTCCTGCCCCTGAACCGAAATCAATTATAGCCTGGTAAATCATCCACTTTGAGGCGAATCCGTTAAGGGGGGGTATGCCTGATATTGACATGGCAAAGACAAGAGCTCCAAAAAATGTTATCGGCATCGCTTTTGACAATCCTCCAAGGTTGTCGATATTATTTTTGCCCGTACTGAACTCTACTGATCCTGCTGTGAGAAGCAGTCCGCTTTTATAAAGGGCGTTATTAACCATATGAAAAAGCCCTGCAGCCACACCGATTACAGAGCCCAGGCTCATTCCGAGTATCATATATCCGACCTGGGAGACTGCATGATAACCCAGCAGCTGTTTGTAGTCGTGCTGGACAAGAGCCATCATCACGGCAATAATAATAGTAGTAACTCCGAGCACAAGCAGTAACAGGGTCATCCATTCGCCTGTGATGAACATGCCGTTCAGTATCCTTGCCAGGAAGTAAATACCAAGAAGCTTGTCGAGCGATGCCGGCAGATATGCCGAAGACGATGCCGGAGCATTCCTTGTATAATCCGGGACCCAGGTGTGGAAGGGAAAGGCTCCTGCCTTGGTGAAACTGCCTGCAATAAGAGCCAGAAAGGCAATTGCAGTAACCGGGCTTCCTGTCGACATCTGTATCTCGCTCATATTAAGCGTCCCCGTCATCCGCCAGAGAATGGCTATCCCGATGATCATAATGCTGTCGGAGGCACCTATCAGAATCAGGGTTTTTTTGGATGCTGCCGAAGACTCCTCGTTATCTCCTCCTATAAGCTTGTATAGAGTGAGTCCGAGTATGCCCCAGAAAGTAAGGAAAAGCAGAAGGTTATCAGAAATTACAGCTCCATAAGAGCATCCGAGCGTCAGCAGGAACCATGAATAATAATTGCTGATCTTCTTCTTCTTCAGATAGATCAGTGAATATAGCAGGACCAGTACAGAGAACAGGCTTATCAGAATAATTATCAGCCGGCTAAGGTTGTCTATTCTAAGGGTCAGGTACTTGCCTGCATTCCAGAGGTCGGGTATGAATCTCTGACTTTCTTCGGTGTATATTCCTGCGGTCAGAAATCCTGCCGCCAGGGCTGTTATCAGAGCTATTATACCTTTTGCTTTCCGCGTATTATCGGGAAGGGCAAAAAGAAGCAGCCCTGCTGCCAGGGGTACCAGAACCGCATATTGAAGTTTTGCCATTGCGGCATCAGCCGATATCAGATCATAAAATACATTCATTTCATACCGGTTTTGTTTCTGAGTCGCGAAGTTCGGTTAACCGACATCTCTATCAGTTCCCTTGCGTTGTATAGTTTCTCACCTGATCCGATGTCGTAAGCTGAGGCAAGCCGTTCTGTACAGCAATAACACGGATCCACGGCAGCCAGCGATATTGTCGCATCGGAGATTGTCTGTCCGATGCACGATTTTTTAAAAGTTGCTATGTTTGAATAGCTTGGAGCTCTTATCTTGTGCCTCAGGGGTGAATTTGATCCGTCGGAAAAGACACAGTGGAACACTTCTCCTCTGGGGGCTTCCGCCCGACCGGTACCTATTCCTTCAGGTATCTCCCTGACCTTAACCTGTATATCACCTTCCTTTTCTTTCCGCAGGCCATCAAGACATTGTTCTATTATAGATATAGATTCATACATTTCCAGAAGCCTCACTTCGGCTTTGGCAAAAACATCGCCGGCATCGGCAGTGATCACTTTCCAGTTCACAAGAGGATATGCGGCATAGGGATCGTCTTTTCTGACATCAACTGCAACTCCCGATGCCCTTGCCGTAGGACCCACCGCTGCATAATCAATAATGTCCTGCCGGGTAAGCACACCAACACCCTTGGTCCTGGCATGTATTACCGGGTCATCCATTACTGCACCGGTGAGAAGGTCATTTTTCTTCTTGAAATCGTCAAGGATCTTTTTTATCGTGTCTATCTTGTTGTTTTCTATATCGCGCCGTACACCTCCAACCTTGAACATAGCATAACTGTTCCTGTTCCCTGTGATCATTTCGAAAAGATCGAGTAT
>JAVEWX010000184.1:0-4894 GCA_034004335.1 Bacteroidales bacterium
GCAATGATAGGGCTGTCACTCATCGCAGCCGGAATTCCCGTTTATTTTATCTTCAATCGAAAATCAGTGAATAACAGTTAGATCGAAAAATCTTCGCTACCTGACTCCGGTTCACATTCATCCTTTTTATGTCGGGCCGATAAGCTTAAAATTACCCGGAGAGTAATTTATCCCGGACTTGCCAGGCTATTGCCAAGGCTTTCCTTATGTACTCCTCCCATGCAGTCTCTCCATTACCGGTTTCCATGAACAAGCCCTGCAGGAAGATTGTTCTACTTACTGGCTTGATTGGGTTGACTGTCAGGTCTTCTCTTTGTACTGAAGAACAAATCAAAAAGGTTATAATGAAAAAGATTGCTATCCTTGGTACCGGCAGTGTAGGTCAGACGCTCGCTTCAAAATTCGTTGCCCTTGGCTACGATGTGATGGTAGGGACGCGGAATGTGCCCGAAAAACTGACAGAAACGAAAAGTGATGGTTATGGAACCAAGCCATTCAGTGAATGGCATTCCTTAAATAAGCAGGTTAAAATTGGAACTTTTAAAGAAGCATCCGCATTTGGTGAAATCTTACTGAATGCCACTAAGGGTGGCAGTTCGGTGGAAGCCTTGAAACTGGCAGGCGTTGAAAACCTCAAGGGGAAAATACTCATTGATGTTGCAAACCCGCTTGATTCATCCAGAGGAATGCCACCCACCCTCTTGCCTGAGCTATCAAATACAAATTCTCTGGGTGAGGAAATCCAGAGGACATTTCCGGATCTTAAAGTTGTAAAGACTCTGAATACGATGTGGAACGGATTGATGGTAGCTCCCGACATGCTTAACAGAGGTGATCATGTTGTATTCATGTGCGGGAATCATCCCGATGCAAAGGAAAAAGTGAAGGATATCCTGATGTCATTCGGCTGGAAGGATAAGAATATACTCGACCTGGGAGATATCAGCGCCTCGAGGGGAACGGAGATGTATCTGCCTCTCTGGTTGCGATTTCTTGGTGCATTCAATAGTGCAGCATTTAATATCGGGGTAATAAGATGAATTTCATAAACGATTGAACTGTCATGGACTTAAGCAAGAAGAAATGCATACCCTGTGAAGGAGGTATCCCGCCATTGGATAGTGCCAGGGTTGCAGAATATCAGAAACATATTCAATCAGAATGGCGACTGACCTCTGACAGTAAGATATCAAGGGAGTACTCATTCAGGGATTACAGGAATACAATCGGATTCGTAAACCGGGTTGCTGATCTTGCGGAAGAAGAGGGTCATCATCCTGTCATGCATGTTTACTACAGCAAGGTAGTAATCGAACTATGGACGCATGCGATAGGTGGTTTATCGGAAAATGACTTCATACTTGCAGCAAAAATTGAAAAATTATAACCCGGGAAGTGTTAACCAAAAAGCCATCCTGGTCACTATGCATGACGGAGGATGACTTTGGAATGACCTGACTGACTGATCCGTTAACAATTGATTGATGAGGTCCTGGATTACATAAACCTTATGCTTTAAAGCATGATTCTTCGGTATAATTGGTATGGATGACTTTCGTTATAATTGTATCCATAACCAAAAAAAAAGGAGGTTTTTGTGAAAATGAAAAGATTACCTGTCCTGCTGTCAGGACTTGCATTGTTGGTGCTGATGTCAGTTTGTCCGGGATGCCAGAAAGAGTTCGAGGTTGAGGTAACAATGATTAACGGTTCTTCTACGGACGTTCATTTATGGATCACCGGAGAATCCATTGATGCATCAAACAAGCTTGCTCCGGGTGCATCACGCCATACTAAGTTTACTAACAAGGGCAATGCTGACGGCGAAGAATTTGCCATCACCGTTTATGCCGGCCAGAACGGACAGACACTTACATCAAAGGAATTTACACGTAATTCAGAAGTCAGTCTTAAGGTGAGATATTCGGGCGGGACCCTGGTTGAGGAGTAAGGAAGAATCCTTGCTGATAATTTATATGGAGACCATCACGCGCACCTGGCAGGTGAATGTGATGGTCTCTTCTTTTTGCTGAGGCGGGGTGGGGAAATCCGGATTTGTATAAGCAACATCCGGGATGAGGTAAGCCCTCTGGTGATCGGATCTTCACAGCCTGAATATTTATTTGACATGGCCTTATTTGAGGAGTAACTTTGATTATTGTCAGTACTGTCCCGAAATGAAGGAAGCCATGATTAAATAAACTAATTCAGGTATCATGAGAACCATAATTAAGTTTTTAATCATAACAGTGCTCTTCTCAACAGTGACTGGTTATTTGCAGGCACAACTGACAGACGGCTTCTATACTGACGGCGCATCTGCCTCCTTTAGAACCTTAACGGGGTTTCAGGATTCCATACAGAGATCAGCCCCAATTATCCGGGGGACTGACGTCATACACGGAGGAATTGGTTTTGGCTATATGATGAAAGGAGGATACTTTAGCCTGAAAGTCAAATATGTCAGTCAGTTCAGCTGGGGTTCAAGCCTTGACTTAAAGTTCTGTTCATGGAAGACAAAAAATCTCCCTTCTGACTATTCTCCCCTGTTTTATCCAAGAGATGAGTGCCTTGTTGTATCTCTAAATTTAGTCAGGGTATTGACCAGAAGCGGTCAGAACCCCAGATTCAGTGCAGAGGTGGGGCCATCCCTGGTCAGAATAGAAAATGAGATAATTACGCCCAATCCTGACTATGACCCCAATTCAATCTGGCATCTCAGCAAATACTTCAGATCCGATGAAGTGAAACAAACCCTGGGTCTTTCAATGAGCCTCGGGACTGAAATAATCGTTGCCCCCATCATGATACTCGATTTTTCCGTCTTTGCCAACATTAACTCTGTGGCATCGTTTCTCGGCATTGGTATTTACTTTGGTTTTGGGGATGTTAAAGACTGATCAACTCCTGATAATCATGACTCCTTCCTGATCCCCGAGAATATCAGGGTCATGCCCGATGGAGAAATTCCATGTTTTCGCCTAATGCTTTGGCCTGATTATAGTTGCGGGCTTCTTCCGGGGTAATGTCTGCTCTGAATGGTACACAGAGGTTTAAATCCGGCGAATATTTTAGTAACTTTGGATAAACTGAACTGATCATGAAAACACTGTTCTCAATTGTCGTTCCGGTAATCTTTATCGGATTTATCCTGAGTCCCGGCTTACCGGGAAACAAAAGCATGCAGAAAAGCGGATCATTCTACACCGCTGAAGCAAAGAAAGTGATCGACAGCAAATGTTACGGATGCCACAGTGAGCAGGGCAAATCGAAGGATGCAAAAGAGGCACTCATGTGGGACAGCCTGCCCAATCTGTCCAAAAGCAGTCAGGTAGCAACACTTGATCACATCATTAAGGTTCTCAAAGAGAAGAAAATGCCCCCCGAGGGAGTTGTAAAGAAGTATCCTGAAATGAAACTGTCACCTGAAGACACGAAGGTACTTCAATCGTGGGCAGAATCCATGGCAGACAACCTTCTGAAAAAATAAGTTCCCTGACCCAGCTTACGACTTTATGAAAGCGATAAAATTCATTATTGCAGCACTCGTGCTGATCCTGATTGTGGTACAGTTTATCCCGTCAGGAATACCGGGAAACATACCGGAAGACGAAAAAAGCATTGCGAATGACAGCCTGGTTGCCGGTCCTGTTCTGGCGCAGCTGAGAAAATCATGCTTCGACTGTCACTCGAACCAGGTAAATCTCCCCTGGTACTCAAAGGTGGCTCCCTCCTCATGGTTGCTCGCAGGTCACATTAAGGAAGGGAGATCGTATCTGAATTTTTCTGAATGGGCAGCCTACAGCGACCGAGAAAAAATCGGATTACTTGGTGATATCAGGGATGAAGTATCAGCCGGCAAGATGCCGCTTAAGTCTTACCTGCTCATCCACAGTGATGCCAGGATTGATACTGCAGAAATCTTAGCGATACTGAAGTGGGCTGATGATGCTATGGCCGTAATAATGGAATAAATTCATCTCTGCATCTTCCCGCTTGAGACAGTGTTCTGCGCAATGCCTTTCAAAATAAGGATCAGGAGATTTATTCGGGGTTCTTGGCAATATTTGCATGGAAACAGGAGATATTTCCAGAGAAATCAGCCACATACAGAAGGTCGCCGGCAAGGCAGGCATTGCTGAAGACAGGAGCCCCCAGGTTTATTTTGTTCCTGATCCTTCCGTTGCCGCTGTCAATGGTGTACAGGTAACCGTCAGAGGCACCGAAGATGATCATATCACCTATTGCTAAGGGGGAAGTTTCAACTGTGGAGGCCGGCGGTTTTGAATACGGAGCGGTATAAACCAGTGAGGTGACCGGCTTCACCTTCCATAGTTCTTTTGACGTAAAACGGTCCCAGGCAACCAGCCCTTCAGATGAGGTGCCTGAAACAATCATTCTGTCAGTCACGAGCGGGGTGGATGCTACCTGCATGTCATAGGGGACGGGATTAACTTTGTATACTGACCCGGTTGCGGGATCCATCCTGATTATAGCTCTCTCAGCTGCAAAGAACAGGGTGTCATCAACCCATGCGGCTGTTCCGTTGCAGAAGCGGATGCCGTCACTGCTTACTTCCCACTTTTTTGCACCTGTCAGCAGGTCGTGTCCGTACAGGGCCCGCCAGTTAGCTCCGGCAATCAGAGTGTTGCCATATACTGTCATGGTTGAGGTGGTGCCCTCGCCTCCGTTCCAGCTATCGTTTTTCCATATCAGGTGGCCATCGTGGCAGTCAAGAGCCGACAGGTAATTTCCGTACCCGCAGTAGTAAATGCCATTGTGAACTACGCCACCGTTAACAGGCAGGGGAAAGGTGCTGAGTCCAAGGTCTCTCTTCCATCTTAGTTCTCCGATGCCGGCATCAATTGAGTATGCTGTACCAACCTCGACAGTG
>JAVEWX010000185.1:0-4883 GCA_034004335.1 Bacteroidales bacterium
TAAGGTAATTCGCCACTGCTGCCGAATCGGCAGGCTGGTCTGCAGCCTTCCATTTTGTCCCTTCTTTTGTAAGAGTGAAGCTGCTGTCGGCAGGGTAGCTGAACCTGATGCCCGTAAGATTGTTCCTTTCGGATCTTACAAATGTCTTGTCCCTCCAGTCATTAAATCTTCCGTTGAAGGAGAACACAAGGAATCCTTCCGTTGCATAAACCTCTTTCTCATCGTATAGCCTTACATATGATGTCCCTGAGATACCGCCGCCTCCCATGCCTCCGTAACCTCCGTAAGGATCGTTAACCTGCTTATATGTGAATTTCCCTATCATAAAGTCAGCAAGCACTTTATCCTTATCTCCAAGTAACTTAACCCTGGTGCCAAGGCTGTCAGTGAGCTCGAACTCTTCCCATTTCGCCTTGTCCTTTGTTGCAAGGTTCTGCGGTTTGATATTGACGGCTTCACCGAGCATATTTTGTACTGCCCCTGCATCGGCGGCAGCAACCAGATCTCCCTGCTTAACGGTCCATCTGCCTGCCTTCCTGCTGAACTCAACAGGTACACCGTTATTGTCACGCTGATAAAGCAGTATCCTGCTCACCTTTGAGGTGTCGGTTTCAATGATCCTGCTCCTGAGTGTCGCATTCTCCTTTGGTATCTTCACTATCACTGTCAGCGCCAGTAATACTGCCAGCCCCGCGAGCAGCAGCAGCAGCTTCCTGTTATCGAACCTTTTACTCATAGCTAACCTCCATTCTTTTGATACGTTTGTTCCTGTTCGTCCTCATCCTTAACATGCCGTATATAAGTATAAGTATTATGGGAGCGAGGAAATTGGACCATTTCAGGAATGACTTCTTCCCGGCTTCCATATCCTTTATCGGCCGTGATGTTACCCCTTTTGTCCTGAGACCGATAAGTCCTGTATCGTCCGACAGCCAGTCGATGCTGTTGACAAGCAGGCTTACATTGTCTTTTGGAAGCTGGTTGCCTCGTCCCTGTCCGCCAATGGCAAAGTCGCCGTCCGATATTATTATCATCTTTGATTCACTGTTCCCTGCCAGTCTGCCTTCCAGTATACCAGCCACGACAAGACCCTGCATCGGGAAATCTGTTGTCTGCCATTCTTTCTGTATGTCGAAATAGAGGGGCGTTCTCAGGCTGCCCGATTGATCGGAAGAGAAGGCAATGGGGGTGAATCTGAGTGTTGTATCGCCCGAAAATGTTATGGGGCTGGCAAACTGCATACTGACTGCCTCGAGCCCTTTGGTAATGGGATTGTCAGCAAAATTCTGTATCACAGGAAGGTATGGGAACTCGATCTGTGTCGACATGGTAAAGCCCCCCTGCTGCTGCTGAAGGGTTACCGATCCGCAGGTGGCATCGATGATGAAATTATCGGAGACAGTGATACCCTTTTTCATAAGCCATTCTTCCAGTCCTGTTGTTACGGATCTTCCTGATGCATTTGAGAAATCCCCTTCGACCCTGTTAAGTGCGATCAGTATGTTTCCCCCCTTTGAAAGGTAGTTGTCGAGGATAGCAAACTGTACAGGGGGTATTGTATCAGTAGGCCTGATGATGGCTATTGTCTTATAGTTGCCGGGTATTGTGCTTGTGTCGGTAAGGGTAAGTGTCTGTACATCATAGAGTACTGCAAGCTCTTTATAAGCCTGGATGACATCGCTGATATAGGGTTCCCCGTGTCCCTGGATAAGGGCGATGCCTGGTTTGTCGACAACTGAAAGTTTCTTGATGGATGTGGAGAGAGCATATTCCATAGCCGAGCCCGGCTGGATAAACGGTATCATCTCCTTTTCCTCACCCATCGAGACCATCACACCGAGCCAGGCTTTCTGCTGTTTAACCTGGTCCTTCTCCCTCACATTGATCATTATCGGCTGGATGCCGTTCTGTACCGCCTCCCTCTCGAGCTGTTCATTTTCACCTGGATTGACAAATTTATAGACCACCATCCCTTTTGACCGGTTCCCGTATTCCACGAGCATGTCTTTAAGGTTTTCCCGTATGGTCCCTATGTTCGGCGGTAGATCTTTTGAGAAATAAGCCGTTATGGTAACAGGTTTATCGAGACCTTTAAGTATGTCGGTGGTGGCTTTGCTGAGAGTATATTCCCTCTCCTCCGTGAGATCGAGCCTGAAGCTGTAATTTTCTGAAAGGATGTTTATGATCAGCACTATTGCTGCGACAAGAAGTATTGTTGTTGATATCCTTGATGTATTCATGGCATTCTTTTTTAGCGGTTTTCTAGCTGAAGGAGTTGCGTTTTGAAAGTGACACTTCCGACAGGAACAATCCCATGTAGATAATGGAACCGAAGTAAACTATGTCCTTTGAGTCGACAACTCCGCGCGACAGGCTTTCGAAATGGACGGAGACTCCCAGTGTGCTTATTATCTGCCCGATGCTCCCTTTCATACCTCCTGCTATCACATCAAAGAGAATATGGAAGAAAAGCCCTATGAACAGCGCTGACAGGAAGGCCACAATCTGGTTGTTTGTAATGCTGCTGGCAAACAGTCCGATGCTTGTGTAGGCTGCGCTCATAAGCAAAAGTGCCAGGTATCCGCAGATAACGGCTCCCGCATCGAGGTTTCCGATGCTTGCTACGGTTATTACATATGGCAGTGTAAAGGCAAGGGCTACACTTACCAGTATCAGCGCCGCCAGGAACTTGCCGATGATCACCTGCCTGTCGGTGACAGCCTTGGTAAGCAGCATCTCTATGGTACCGGTCTTCTTCTCTTCAGCTATTAAACGCATGGTGAGTGCAGGGATAAAGAAGAACAGGGTCCAGTATGCTATCCCGAAGAAAGCACGCAGGTTAGCCTGTCCTACCATGAAGATATCCGCTCCTGAAATCCAGGTAAAGAAGCCGCTGAATCCGAGGAAGAGCACTATCATGATAAATGCCGTCAGGGAATCAAAATAGGAGTTCAGCTCCCGTTGTGTTATTATCCAGATCTTTTTCATTTTAAAAAGTTATATTTCATTTTATTATTGCCCCTTCCTTTTTCCCCCTGATGATGGAACTTATTCCTGCTGTTGAGCCCCCCTTCAGGGGGGTTGGGGGGCAATAAGGAAGTCAGAAATCAATTCTAATTCATTGTCAGATCCCTGAAGATATCCTCAAGCTTTGTTTCAAAGGGTGTTATTTCGGTAAGCACCCATTTGTTTTCCACGCAGAGCCTGAAGATCTCCCTTCCTGCCTCTTTATCCACACAATGCACATCGAAACGGTTCTGGTTCCGGTCAGCAAAATCGACCATCTTAACCGACCTCAGGGACTGCAGGGCTTTGAATACCTGGTTCACCTCCCCGTCTTCGATCTTTACCTTTAGTATATCTGATCCCTGGGCCTGTTTCCTTAACGATTCGGCTGTTCCGTCGGCCACTATCTTTCCCTTGTTTATTATAAATATCCTGTCGCATGTGGCTTCAACCTCGGGTAGAATATGTGTGCTGAGGATGACAGTCTTTTCCCGTCCAAGTTCCCTTATCAGCTTCCTGATCTCGGCTATCTGGTTCGGATCGAGTCCGGAGGTGGGTTCATCGAGTATCAGTATCTCCGGATCGTGTATCATCGCCTGGGCAAGTCCCACGCGTTGCTGGTAACCTTTTGAAAGCTCACCTATCTTCTTGTGTTTCTCCCTGTTGAGCCCGGTGGTTTTCACCATACCGGCAACCCTTTCAGGTATCCTGGAGCTTTCTATTCCCTGTATCCTGGCACAGAAATTCAGAAAGTCGATAACGGGCATATCCTCATAGAGGGGATTGTTCTCAGAGAGATAACCTATATGCCTCTTAAGCTCATAATAGTTCTCGCTGACAGGTTTACCACCTATATATATCTGACCCTCATCGGCCGAGATGAAGTTAGTGATCATCTTCATGGTGGTCGTTTTCCCGGCGCCATTGGGGCCGAGGAAACCGAGTATCTCTCCGGTGGCCACCTTCAGCGAGATGTTGTCGACTGCTCTCTGTGCGCCATACTTCTTTGTAAGGTTCTCGATGATAATATCCATTGCAGTTAGTTTTGTTGAACTTATCTTCCAAAAAACGGCCTGAAAATAAAAACAGTGAGCAAAAAAATAAAATGAAAAAGGTTAAATGTTTGTTAAAATTTTGTCTGCCCGTTGCCCGGTCGCCAGGTCTCCCCTTCTCCCTGTCTTGCAGGTCATGCAGGTCTTGCAGGTCTTGCAAGTCTCATAATTCCTCACTCCTCACTCCTCATTCCTCACGCCTTCAATTAATTATATATCAGAAGTATAAATTTTCAGAAGGTGCGGGGGCAAGCCGGAAAAGGTGTGAACCGCGCCTTGTTTGGTGGCGCCTTTATGGCCTGTGTAGCGGGCGGACAAACAGGGGGAGGTTGTCTTTTCCGGACTCTTTTTCTTTGGTTACTTTCTTTTGGAGGAGCAAAAGAAAGTGACATTGAACTAAACAAGAAAGGGTACCATTTATTAGACACCCTCTTTTTGAGCGGGAGACGGGATTGTCGTACCAGAGGCACGACGGACCCTGCGGGAGATGCAATCAAATAAAAGGACAACTAACGCGGTATTTTTATTATTTATCCATACCTCCATCAGGTAAACCTGTGTCGGTCTGTATAAACAATAAAAGGCTGTTTCACAGCCTCCTTTTATTTGAGCGGGAGACGGGACTCGAACCCGCGACCCTAACCTTGGCAAGGTTATGCTCTACCAACTGAGCTACTCCCGCAATTCCGCGGGTAAAAATAATAAAATTTTTTTATCTGCAACCCGGAAAGATAAAATAACCTTAAACAAAAGATTTACTTTTTAACTGCAGGACCCCAGTCAACAAGCCTGTCGTCGACAATATACAGCCATGTGTTCCTGTAT
>JAVEWX010000036.1:0-23608 GCA_034004335.1 Bacteroidales bacterium
CTCATATGGATTTGCAAACTTGGTACGGTATTCGTCCTCCTTCATCTTAATATAGGCCTTCCTCTCATCGGGGTCCTGGATCTCACTGATCTTCTTACCCTCCAGCACTTCAATTGCACCCTGGGGGCCCATCACTGCTATCTCGGCATTCGGCCATGCATAGTTCATATCACCGCGCAACTGCTTTGATGACATGACGCAATGGGCACCTCCGTATGATTTTCTTATGGTAACTGTTATCTTGGGAACCGTAGCCTCACCGTAGGCAAACATCAGTTTGGCCCCGTGAATTATTATCCCGCCATACTCCTGGCCGCTGCCGGGCAGGAAGCCGGGTACATCAACGAAAGTGATGATCGGGATGTTGAATGCATCACAGAACCTAACGAACCTTGCTCCCTTCCTTGAGGCCTCAATATCGAGTACCCCAGCCAGGAAGTTAGGCTGGTTGGCTACTATGCCCACGGGAGCACCACCCATCTTGGCAAAGCCGACCACGAGGTTCTTAGCATAATTTGCATGTATCTCGAGGAATTCTCCCTGGTCAACCACCCTGTAGATGATATCCTTCATGTCATAAGGCTGGTTGGGATTCTCGGGGAGTATATCATTGAGTATATCCTCCTTCCTGTTTATGGGATCGGAACTATCCGTCAGGGGAGGCTCCTCAAGGTTATTCTGTGGCAGATAGCTTAAAAGCTTCCTTATAAGGAGAAGTCCCTCCTCCTCATCCTCCGCAACGAAATGGGCAACACCCGACTTTGATGAATGTACCGATGCTCCCCCAAGATTTTCTGTTGATATGTCCTCACCGGTTACCGACTTGGTTACCTTGGGACCGGTAACAAACATGTAACTGCTTTTCTCACTCATTACAATGAAGTCTGTAAGGGCGGGAGAATATACGGCACCGCCTGCACAGGGACCAAAAATTGCTGATATCTGGGGTATGACGCCTGAGGCCAGAATGTTTCTCTCAAATATCTCGGCATAACCGGCAAGGCTCCTCACTCCCTCTTGTATACGCGCACCACCGCTATCGTTAATGCCAATAACCGGAGCACCTGTTTTCATGGCCATGTCCATCACCTTGCAGATCTTCTGTGCAAAAGTCTCTGAGAGGGATCCTCCAAAGATAGTGAAGTCCTGTGAAAACACATAAACAACCCTGCCGTCAATGGTACCATGTCCGGTGACAACGCCATCAGACAGAAACTGTTTGTCGGCAAGCCCGAAATCCTGTGTTCTGTGGGTTATAAACATATCAAACTCTTCAAAACTGCCCTCATCAAGCAGAATGGCTATACGCTCCCTTGCGGTCAGCTTGCCCTTGGAGTGCTGCTCCTCAACTCGCTTGGCTCCACCTCCCTGCTTGGCCTTCTCACGCAGGTCAATCAGCTGTTTGATCTTGTCCTGACTATTCATTGCAATTTATTGATATTGTTAATATTATCTGTTTTTGTCCTCACATAGTTCCGTAAGGACTCCAAAAGTTGACTTCGGATGAAGAAAGGCGATGCTCAGGCCCTCAGCTCCCTTGCGCGGCTGGCAATCGATGAGCCTTACGCCAAGATTCTCTGCCTCCTTTAGGCGATCCTCAATACCGTCTACGGCAAAGGCGATGTGATGAACACCCTCTCCCCTCTTCTCAATAAACTTGCCGATCGGTCCCTCCGGATCAGTTGATTCCAGCAACTCTATCTTGGTCTGACCAACCATGAAGAATGCCGTTTTGACCTTTTGCTCGGGAACCTCTTCAATGTTGTAGCACTTCAGTCCATATACCTTTTCATAAAATGGAATAGCCTGGTCAAGATTGCTAACAGCAATGCCAATGTGCTCAATGTGAGTTGGTTTCATTTTATTCTAAATTATTGCTTTAGTTTTGATTATGAATCAACAAAATTACCAATACCATAAAAGAGAGGAGGAAACAATTATCATGTTTTTTTCATTTTTTTTTTCTCAGGACACAGGTAGCCTGCAATACTCATAAGCAGTTCACTATAAATGAAATGCAGATCAGAATGGAAATTCATCTGTCTTGAGCACAGCCTGCTCAGTTTCAGGCTTCTTTGCAGCTATATGGACACTGTTTCCCTCCACAAATATCGCCTTGTAGGGCTTTGTCGGGCATGCATATTCACAGGCCCCGCAACCTATACATATTTCATCAGTTACTTCGGGAATTACGAGGGTCCCTTCATAGGGCACCATATGCACTGCCTTGGTGGGACAATGTTCCGAGCAGGCTCCGCAATCAGTCTTCTCGGTATGAACAATGCAGTTATCCTTGATAAAAACCGCTACACCAAGCTGTGTAAGCTTCTTGGCCTCAAGTTCAAGAGGCATGAGCGCGCCTGTCGGACAGATCTCGGTACATATGGTGCATTCATAATTACAGAAGCCTTTATGATAGTCCATGCGGGGCTGCAGCATTCCCGTGATACCATATTCCAGGAGGGAGGGCTGAATAACATCCTTCGGGCAGGCGCTTACACAAAGGGAACATGCAGTACAGTTCGCATTGAAATGATCGAGCGATGTTGCTCCGGGCATGCAGACGGGAAGGGTCCTGTTTTCCCTGACTGTGCTCTCTTTCTGCGGAATAGGTGTGTCCTTGCCGCTGACACTCCTTCCTATTCCTAAAAGCAGAAGGGCTATGCCGGAGATGAATTCGCGCTTGCTCCTGTCAGGCTCAGCCTGGACAGGTTTCCGTGAGACAGGCAATCCGTAAACAATTGCCTTGTCGGGACAAGTCTTCAGACAGTTGAAACAGGCCACGCATCTGGAAAGGTCAACCGACTTGTTCAGGAAATCTATGCATGATGCCTTGCAGGCTATGGCACAACGTCCACACCTGCTGCAGTCGGATTCCTCTATCCTTATCCTTAAGAGGGATACTTTCGATATCAACCCCAGCAGAGTACCGACCGGACACACGGTGTTGCAGTATAGTCTTCCCTTCCGAAAAGAAAATGCACCCACCAGGAAGAGGAAGGCTGAGGGTACAACATATGCCAGCGCCGTAATACCCTTGATATCCACCTTGTAAACTGAATAAACATCATATCTGTTTACTATTCCGGCAAGCAGGTTGTTCAGGTACAGAACCACCGGTTTGAAAAAGAAGGTACCAAATCTGCCGAAGATACTGTAGGGATCAAGAAGAGTAACAAGGTATATACCTCCGAAAAGAGTAAAAGCAAGGGTTAATCCAAGGATTCCGTACCTGATAACCGTGAACGGCTTTCCAAATCCGAAACGACGGTTCTTTTTTCTTAAACTTCCACCTATCCTGCTTACCACATCCTGGAAGATTCCAAGCGGACAGATCATCGAACAGTATGTTCTTCCTGTCAAAAAAGTCAATATCAGTACTATCAGGAATCCAGCTCCAGCCAGCACGGGAATCTTCAGAAAACTGATCAGCGACGGAACAAACTGCAGGTAGAGAATGGATTTGTAGTATTTGTCTGGTAGCAGATCACGGAAATCAATGAAAATGAATGTTGTCAGTAAAAGAAATATCAGGGCGACAAATACCCTGATTACTTTAAGAGACGATGATCTCATCAGCTTTTACATTTTAATCCTATGAATATTGAGCGATTCGAGGTTCATGGTGCCTGCTCCAAGCTTTTGAGCCATAGGGATATAGTCAATCTGCTCAGGGTTAAGACCCATCATCCTGGCTGCAGCAGTATCGGCCGCCACCCAGTCGGAGGTTAGAATCATGGATTTCATCTCAACCAGGTCGGCTACAGAAACCCCGCGGGGTCCGTTCTTCAGCATGACATTATAACAATCTACTACATGCAATGATGGTTTTCTCTCATACATTGTGTAATCAGCAATACACTGGTGAAGATTGTTAACGTGCCAGAATCTCCTGTCCCACACTACCCCCATCATGTTCTTCATCGTAGCGGTCATCTTTGCCGAACTGTGATGTTTCAGTACCGGAACATTGATAAATACGTCACATTCGAGAATCAGCTCATGTACCTTGGCGCTCTTCAGTATCTTCCCATCAGGAATAGTAACACTCTGATAGTAGCTTTCACTGTTTCCGGGTACAACTTTCGCCCCTGCATCCTTTGCAGCTTTCTCAATCCCGGAGCTCTTGTAGCATTTCACCCAGTCGTCACATGTATTGTCAAACAGGTAAACATCGCTGGCTCCCGCCCGCAGGCAGTGCTCAATGATTCTCTTCACCAGCCCCGGATGAGTGTTCCCTGCTCTCTCGGGAGTAACATCCCATCCAATATTGGGCTTTATAACAACCTTCTGCCCTTTCCTGACGTAACTGCCTATCCCGCCAAGCGACTGGATACCAATGTCGAACATCGCCTCCGGACTGCCTCCCATAACAGCTACCATGTCGTAAGGCTTTGACTGGGGAACCGAGGCAAGCAATCCTGCCCTGCTTCCCAGTGCCAATGCAGCACCCGCTGCCAGACCCGCTCCTGCGCTCCTTTTTATAAATGACCTTCTCTTCATAAGTGACAACCTCCTCTTTATTCGGTAATTTAACCGGCCGCAAAATACGGATTTTTTTCCGATATTGCGAAACCAAACTGTCAATGATAACTTACTCAGATGACTATACTCTACTATGACTGTTTTTCCGGCATCAGCGGAGATATGAACCTTGGAGCCATGATCGACCTTGGAGTCGACCCGGAATGGCTAAAATCGGAATTGGCCAGGCTAAATCTACCGGGCTGGAACCTCGAAGTCGGTTCCGGTCAGCGCCATGGCATCACCGGAACAAGGGTTGATGTAGTCCAGACCGTTCATGAGCACGTGCATCGTCACCTTTCCGATATTGCCGGGATTATCATGCAGAGCAACCTCGGTGATGAGGTTAAAAATCTGTCAATGAAGATCTTTACAGTTATCGCTGAAGCTGAAGCCCACGTGCATGATGTGCCTGTCGAGAAGATACACTTCCATGAAGTGGGCGCCATAGATGCCATTATCGATATTGTTGGTGCAGCCATCTGTTACCACCATTTCAATCCCGACAGGGTTATCATTTCACCTGTCGAACTTGGCGGAGGATTGGTGAAATGCGCGCACGGCACCCTGCCCGTTCCTGCCCCGGCGACTGCGGAAATCGTCAGGAACCTGAAGGTGAAATTCAACGGAGTTGACTTCGAAGCAACCACCCCCACAGGAGCTGCCATACTCTCGGTTCTGGCCGGAAAGTCAGCATCAGTTGAGTCTCCCATGAGGGCGTTAAAATTTGGATACGGAATAGGTCACCGCGAGCATCCCGATGTGCCAAACATACTGCGGGTCTTCATCGCAGAAACAGAAGAAATAGTCAACACCGGGCATGAAGCCCTGCTGATTGAATGCAACATCGATGACATGAATCCTGAACTCTGGGATCACGTTACCGGCAGACTGTTTGCTGCAGGGGCAGCAGATGTTTTCCTCACGAACATAATGATGAAGAAGGGCCGGCCGGGCATAACACTAAGCGTAATCTGCGAGAAGGGAGCCGAAACGAAAATACTGGAGACTATCTTTACCGAAACAACAACCATCGGGCTTAGGACAACGACCTTCCTCAAGAACACACTCATCCGTAAGCAGGTGAACCTGAACACACCATACGGAGAGATCCGGTTCAAACTTTCCTACCTTGGCGACAGGCTGGTGTCATCAAAACCCGAGGCAGAAGACTGCAAGGCAGCAGCAACCAGGACAGGCGTTCCGCTTAAGGAAGTATATGCCCGCCTGAACAACTGTTGCCTCGACAGCAAACCCGAATAACCATAATGTTAACTCCATGAATCTTTCTGAACTTAAGGAACTGCTCGAAAGAGTCAGCACAGGCCAAACCGCTGTTGAAGAGGCTCTTGAAAACCTGAAGTACTTCCCCTATTCCGACCTCGGTTATGCAATAATTGACCATCACAGGGAGGTAAGGACAGGATCGCCCGAAATCATCTTCTGTTCGGGCAAGACAATTGACCAGGTTACGGGAATCATCGGGGCAATGTCAGAAAGAGAGAATAATATCATTGCAACCCGGGCTACAGAAGAGATGTATGAATCGGTCAAGAAACTCTACCCTTCGGCAATCTATTACAGCACTGCACGTATAATAAGCCTGAGAAAGAAGGAGTATCCCCTGCCCGAATCAGGAATAGCAGTGGTTACAGCCGGGACCTCCGACATCCCGGTCGCTGAAGAGGCTGCAGTAACAGCAGAGCTTCTTGGCAACAGGGTGGTAAGAATTTACGATGCAGGCGTTGCCGGCATTCACCGGCTTATTGACAGACTTGATGAAATAAAAAGGTGTAAGGTGGTGATTGTTATTGCCGGTATGGAAGGAGCACTTGCAAGTGTCGTTGGCGGACTTATCGATAAACCACTGATTGCTGTCCCTACCAGTGTCGGGTACGGAGCCAATCTTTCGGGAATATCAGCTCTTCTTGCAATGCTGACAAGCTGTGCAGCCGGTGTCACAGTCGTTAATATTGACAACGGATTTGGTGCCGGGTTCGCTGCCAGCAGGATAAACCACCTTTAAACGGGGATAAGGTCCTATGACCGGCACGGAATATCTGCTTTCGACAGCCTACATGCCGCCGGCAGGCTACTTCGCAGTGATGATGCAGGCTGAAAGAGTCTTTATTGAAAGACACGAAAACTATGTCAAACAGAGCTATCGTAACAGGTGCATCATCATGGCTACAAACGGTATTCACTCCCTTACAGTTCCCGTCCTTAGAGGTAGCTTTCATAAGGTGCCCCTGGGGGAAACAGGAATTGACTATAGCCGGAGATGGGTTTCGGTACACCAGAGAGCGATAGTATCAGCCTACCGTAACTCCCCATTTTTCAGCTTCTACGCCGATGATCTTTTCGGCATCCTCGATTCCTGCATCCCATTGCTGCTGGACCTGAACATGAAGATCCTGAATTATTTCACGATGTTGCTTGAAATACCAGCAGAGATTCTTTTTACCGATTCATACGTCAGTCAGGGCAATTCACCCCATGACCTCAGGTATTCAATCTCACCGAAGGGGTGCGAAAATAAAGGGTATGATTTTGTTTTTCCACCCTACAGCCAGGTATTTTCCGACCGTCACGGTTTCATTCCCGACCTGAGCATCATTGACCTGCTGTTTAACCTGGGCCCGGAAACCAGGAACTACCTGGTCGAAATGACTGGCAGAGAAAAAAATATCCCCCCCGGAAAGGGGAGGATTTGGTGATTCTTATCCATCTTACCTGTTTCAGAACTTAAAGCCGACCGTGGCAGAGAAGTTGCTCCTGGTTGTCTCTATGGTCACAGGATCGACATACTGGTAGTTGTACATATAATAGATCATGGAGTCGGAGAGACGGGTAAAGGCCAGGTCAATGAAAAAATTGGACTGCCTGAATCCTATTCCACCCGAAAGGGAGGTATGAAAATTATCCCTGTTGACCTCATCCTTGCTGAACACGGTTCCATAGTAGCCATAACCACCCCTGAAGTAGACGCTGCCAAGGCGGTATTCGGCTCCGGCCCTTATATTGTGAGAAGCAGTAAAGATATCCTTTATTGATTGGTTTTCGTCATAATAATCATACCCGTCACTGGCCATTCCCAGACGTGAAATGCTATAGTCAACAAACTCATAATCAAGGCTTATCAGGGCTGACTTCTGAATCTGCAGGGCAACTCCGCCCAGTATCCTGTAGGGTGTTGTTAGCCGGTAACTAAACCTGAAGGCATCGGAGTTGAACTCATACCGGTCACCATTATCGAAGACCGAAGAGAGATCTTCATAATAATACTCGCTTACACTATATATTACCGGACTGTGGACAGCCAGGCCGAATCTCAGGAAATCAAAAGGTATATAGATAAATCCTGCCTTAAGCGACAAACCCGAACCATCTGCTTCATAGTGATCAACGTATGAGAAGGAGCTGAAATCGTATATACTATTGTCCTGATCAGTCTCAAGGTGCTCATAATGTCCAGCGTAATTAAACCTTGAATATCCCAGGGTGGCACCGATATACAGATTGTTCCCAAAATTTGCACCAACCGCAAAGGAGTGCTCCCCTCCGAATCCATCGTTATTGATAACCCTCCTTATCATCTGACCATATGTCGATACCGTTGATTCTCCGTATCCTGAGAAAACAGTTGCATACTGCATCCCTTCCGTTGCGGTGATTGTATCAATCAACCATGCATCATATGCGAATCCTGCAGCTCCGCCCAGATCGGGGTAGAAAGTCCCGTTGCTAATTGATGCCCAGTAGTCGGCCATACTGCTTGTTGAGCTCGTTCCAGTTATCAGTGTGTTTGATGCGAAGTTATTGGTCATATTGTATGAATATCCCACATTCACCGACACCAGGCCCGACTCGGTATTGTTATAGACCACGGGTGTCACAATACCTACCTGACCGAAGTTAAAAGAATAGAGAAGATCCTCACTACTCGAGGTAAAGAAAGTCCTGGTTCCGGTGTATCCCATTGAGGGAGTGACACTGAATTCCGTTCTCCTGAAGAATGCGGTTCCTGCCGGATTAAGAATCAGGGAAGACAGATCTCCGCCCAATGCGGTAAAAGCCCCACCCATACCATTGAATCTCGCGGTTCCCGTATAAAACTGCCGGCTGTACCTGAGGGCATCATCCGGACTCTGGCCCGTCAATCCCGTGGTTATTAAAGCAGCTGCCGCAACTGCAATTAGGTATCTGGTTTTCATTCCTGTTAGAATTTAGTATTACATATCCTGTCTACCATTTGCAGGTAGCTGCTTCAAACAACATTCTGAGGGTACAATTTTATCTCCTTCCGCTTGATGTAGTGCTTCTGCCCGAGGAAGAAGAGGTTGATGACGATGAAGAAGATCTGCCTGAGCTTCCTGAGCTCCCGGAACTTACCGATCTCCCCGATGACATTGAGCTGCCCGAACTCATTGATCTACCCGAAGAGATTGAACTGCCAGAGCTTACGGACCTCCCCGATGAACCAGAATTAATGATGGATGAGGAGGAACGTCCCGAAGTGACAGGGATAGAAACAGATCCGCTCCTTCCGGAGCTAATCGAGGTATTTATCCTGCTCTGTGTTGATGTGGATGTCTGATTCCTTATAATTGAAGAGCTCCCGGTTGATACATTCCGGTTTACCTGTGTTCCGGTATTTACATTGCTGACCGATGATCTGCCCGCACCCACATTTACCGTACCTGCTGAATTGCTGGTACCCTGAGTGGTCGTCCTGCTGTTATTGTATGCAGGCCTGGTTGTAACCCTCGGGTTGGTATAGGTGGGGATATAGCTCCTGTTTGTCGTTGAATAATCAGGCCTGGTTACCTGAGTACCGGTTTGGGATGAAGTAGATACTGTCCTCCTGGAGGCATCAACATCGAGTGCAGTTCCCCTGTTAACAGTCGGGATCTGATTTGCAGGATCGACTCTCCTTGAGTTGGTTACTGTCTGCGAACCACCCGTAACAAGTTGATCGGTAGTCCTTCTGGAATTAACGCTGTAGCCCGGAGTACCTGTCAGGGACCTGGCTTCACCGGTTCCCCTGTAATTGTTGGAAAGGGTGCTGTAAGTCTGCCTGCGTGCAACAGCAACATCCGATTCGGGATTCTTATAGGAATAGTAGGAATAATATGGATAATATCCGCTTCCATACCATCCCGAATATCCGTAGTAACCGTAATAATAATTGTGGTAAAAGGGATTGTAATAACCATAGTAGGGCCGGTAGAAGGGATCTGCATACCAGTAGTCGTAGTACCCGTACATGAAGGGATCATAACCATAGTAGCTCGAATAGAACGGATACCCGTAAGAGTAGGAGTAAAACGGATCTCTCCAGTATGGGAAGAAATAATTTCCGTAGAACATGCTCAACCGGGAAGAGTATGAGTAATTGTCGTAGTACTCGAACGGACTGCTCACATCATCATCATATACAGTCACCTGTTCTTCATATTGAAGGTTGTCATTATAATAATCCGAAACCAGTGTATCGGCATTATAGATGTTATTATAATAGTCATATCCGGCCTGGGACTCTTCAGCCTGAGCACCATAATCTGCCCGGTTTAAGGAAACTGCACTCCCGGCGTCTGACGGGCGAAAATACAGATCATCTGCTTCTGCCCCCATATACATCACTGAAGAACAGGAGCTTAAGAATAAAGCCAGTGCGATTCCGATGTAAACTGATGCTTTCATAATAGCCTCCCTTTGTTTGTTAACCTACATATCATGCGCAAATTTTGTACCAAGATAGTTCGATTTTTAATATTTGAGAACATTATTTCATATGCTGAAAGAGCCGGGGGTGTGGACTGCCGGTTGCCGGCTTCCGGTCTTCCGGAAGGAAAATGAACCGGTCCCGGCTCTGCTTTGATAAGCTGCCTCTCCGAATTATCGAGTTTTTATCTATTTTTGCGCAGTTCATTTCAATTGATTCTTTCATACAAATCATATACCACAAAATGGCAAAGTTCTTAACAAACAGGGATGAAAGTTATGCACAATGGTACAACGACCTGGTCATTAAGGCAGGCCTTGCCGAAAACTCGGCAGTCAGGGGCTGTATGGTCATCAAGCCTCACGGATACGCCATATGGGAAAAGGTCCAGGCCCAACTCGACAAAATGTTCAAGGCTACCGGTCATGTGAATGCCTATTTCCCGCTCTTCATACCGAAGTCCTTCTTCAGCCGTGAAGCAGCACATGTAGAAGGCTTTGCCAAGGAATGTGCAGTTGTTACACATTACAGGCTGAAAAACGATCCCGACGGTTCAGGAATCGTTGTCGATGAGGATGCTAAACTCGATGAAGAGCTTATAATAAGGCCTACCTCCGAGACGATAATCTGGAACACTTACCGCGATTGGATACAATCATACCGCGACCTTCCATTGCTGCTTAACCAGTGGGCAAATGTCGTAAGATGGGAGATGCGAACACGTTTGTTTCTCCGGACCACCGAGTTTCTGTGGCAGGAGGGACACACTGCCCACGCAACCATGGAAGAGGCCATCGATGAGACAAAGCTCATAATTGACCTTTATGCCACTTTCGCGGAGGAATACATGGCCATACCGGTCATAAGAGGACTGAAAACCGAATCGGAAAGGTTTGCAGGCGCTATTGATACCTACACCATTGAAGCACTGATGCAGGACGGGAAAGCCCTGCAGGCAGGAACCAGCCACTTCCTGGGTCAGAACTTCGCCAAAGCCTTTGACGTTAAGTTCAATGACCAGAACGGCAAACTTGATTATGTATGGGCAACCTCATGGGGGGTCTCCACACGTCTCATTGGAGCACTGATCATGTCCCACTCCGACAATAACGGACTCATTCTCCCTCCCCGCCTGGCGCCTCTCCAGGTAGTCATAATCCCAATCTTCAAGGGATCAGACGGCGCAGACCAGATGAGACCTGCCGCAATGAAAATTAAGGAAACGCTCGAAGCCAAAGGCTTGTCAGTGAAATATGACGATCGTGATACACAAAAGCCAGGATGGAAGTTTGCTGATTATGAGATGAAGGGCATTCCGGTCAGGATAGCTATCGGTCCGCGAGACCTCCAGAACAACACTGTTGAAATTGCAAGAAGGGATACTCTCGAGAAGGTAACCGTTCCTACTCATTCTGTTGAAAAATATGTACCGGAACTCCTCGAAGACATCCAGAGATCTATCTATAATAAAGCCCTGAAATTCAGGGAGGAAAACACCTATTTCACCGACAGCTGGAAGGAATTCGCAGATATAATCGAAAACAGGGGAGGATTCGTTATGGCACACTTCGACGGCACCCCGGAAACCGAGGAAAAGATCAAGAACCTGACCAAAGCAACCGTCAGGTGCATTCCGATAGATGCGAAAGAAGAAAAGGGAAAATGCATCCTCACCGGCAAACCCTCTGACAAAAGGGTGTTGTTTGCCCGTGCTTACTGATTGGCCGGGATGACCATATATTGTTTTTTTCATTACCTTGCAGGGTCGTACCCTAAACCTGGTTAACAATGACCTACAGCGAGGAAATATCAGATAAAAGAAACAACATAATCTCTACCCTTGAACAGAAATCAATCCTCAAACAGAAAGTATATGACAATACCCTGGCTGCATTTACAACAATCAAAGAGGTACTGAAGGAACTTTCTGAAGAGATCAACTCGGCAGTAACGGGACTTGACCCCAGGATCAGGCTGGAATTTACAGACAGGAGCAGCTTCGATGCACAACTTAAGGTAGCAGGAGACCTGCTCCTTTTCACGATGCATTCAAACATTTTCGAATTTGACCGTGAACACCCGGCATGGAAGACTCCCTATATCCAGAAAAACAAACTCAATTCCTATTCGGGCATAATAAATATCTACAATTTCCTGGCCGACTCCTTCAAGTATTCAAGACTCGATGACCTTGGATACCTGATTGCCCGCATATTTGTCAATCATGAAAACCAGTATTTCGTTGAAGGAAAAAGGCAGATGGCCCTTCTGTTCACCAATTTCGGAAACGAGGAAATATCGCGTCAATCCCTTGAAAGAGTTATATGCACCGCTATACAGTACAGTCTTGAATTTGATCTCCTTGTTCCACCGTATGATGCCGTCAAGATCGCCACTGTCGGTCAGGCGGAAGCCAAGATTCAGCACTCAAAGCTCGCTACCGGTAAAAGACTCGGATTTCAGTTTAATTCCGACGATGTCCTGAACGAAAAATAAACTGATTATGGGCTGCCTCGTCCATAGACAAATCAGAACCATCCTCCTTTTATTCCTGGTTGTGTTCTCCTTACTGCCTGGAAGGAGGGTCCATGCCCAGAAGCAACAAACCCATGATGCCCCACGAACAACAGGGGAGAAAATAGCTGTCCATGCACCGCCTCACCTTTTCTATACCAGGTCAGAACTAACCAACCTTACATCCTCAATCAGGTACATTGAATCCGGTCACTTATACCCCGACCAGGGAACTTACCTTGACTCATTGCGAGCCAAAGCTGCCAGAACTGCTGTCGGACAAAGACTGTACAATCTTGCCGTGGTTGAACCTGAAAAGCAACAGATGCAGGGAAGATGGAACCGTGATGATTTCTCTGCATATAGTGGGTTGAATATTAATAATATAGTATATATAAGGCTCGACCCCTTCGGCACAAATATCAATAATCCGGAACTTAAAACTGACAAAAAAGAGATAGAATTTCTTAATAAAACCCATATCCGCAGCAGAGAGTCGATAATCAGGAGGCATCTTCTTTTCAATGAGGGAGATACAATATCTCAACTAACCCTTGGCGAAACCGAAAGAAACCTGAGGAGACTGCCGTTCATCAATGATGCCAGGATACTTGTCAACCAACTGTCAGAGTCTGATGCTGAGGTTGTGGTAATTACCCGCGACAGCTATTCAATGGGAGCAGATCTGTCTTACTCAGGCCCCTCAAAATGGGAAGCATCAATCTACGAGCGGAACCTGGCCGGTACAGGTCATTCCATCGAATTGGGATTCCCTTTTGTTGAAAGGGGACAGAACCGACCGGGAATAAGGGTGGGGTATAATATCAACAACATTGCCGGAACATTCGCCAATCTCGAACTGTTCCTCAAATCAGTGCCGGGCGAAAGATATTACGGTTTTTCGCTTCTCAGGGATTTTGTAAGTGCCGAATCGGACTTCGCCGGAGGTGTAACACTGAAGGAAATGCTTACCCGTCCTGATGTTGAGGCCGCATTCACAGAACCGGCAAATCTCGAGTTTACATACCAGGATTACTGGCTGGCAAGGGCATTCCTTATCGACAGGTATTCCCTTTCAAGGATCATCTTCGGTGTCAGGTATATCCACAATAATGTTTATAGCAGACCTGAAATCGAACCCTTATCATATTACGATATGCAAAAGTACAGGCTCTGGTTGGGCTCCCTCACCTTTTCAAGGCAGCATTTTTCCAGGGAGAATTTCATCTACAACTATGGGCGAACCGAGGATGTTCCATACGGGATACTGGCATCTGTCACTGCCGGAAGGGAAATAAACGAATTCAAAACAAGAAACTACGCAGGTGCGGGTTTCTCATTCGGCAACGCACCCGGAAGATTCGGTTATCTGAACCTTTCTGTCTCAGGATCCGCATTCTTTAACAGCAATGCAACCGAACAGGGTGTGGTTGAACTTTCTCTTGATTATTTCACCCCTCTGATTACCGGGGGTTACTGGAAAATGAGGGGCTTCGCCAGAATATCGCATACTTATGGCTTTGACAGGTACAACGATGAGTTTCTTACCATAAGCAGAGACGACATAATAACCGGATTCAGGAATGATTCGATAAGAGGCAGGCAGAGATCTGTTCTGAACCTTGAAACCGTTGCTTTCAGTCCGGTGAAATTATACGGTTTCCGCTTCGCCTTCTTCACCTTCGCCGATATCGCCTACCTGGGAAAGGGAATCGACCTAATCCCTGGAACTGCGGCTATCCAGGGGATTGGAGCCGGGGTCAGGATACGAAATGACAACCTGGTGATAAGCACTTTTCAGCTTCGATTAACATGGTATCCAACCATCCCGCCCTACTCCGACAGGCAATCCTTCAGGGTCTCCGGGGAATCACCCTTGAGACTGAAGGGATTCGACGCGGGACCGCCTTCAATTGTTGTATTCAGATAATCCTTGCTTTTGTCACATACTCCCTTAAATTTGTGCTTTCAAAGACTGCCTGATGATTGAAGAATTCCGTAGGTACATTGCCGATAATAAACTTTTCAGTGCTGATGAGAAAATACTTCTCGCCGTCAGCGGGGGCATTGACTCAATGGTAATGGTACACCTGTTCCTCAGATGCGGGTTTGAATTCGGAATCGCACATTGCAATTTCAACCTTCGGGGAAATGAATCGGATGGCGATGAAACTTTTGTTGGAAAATTCTCTGAGGATCATAAAATCAGTTTCTTTTCCAACCGGTTCGAAACAGAATCCTACTCAGTAGAAAAAGGACTTTCAATCCAGATGGCAGCAAGGGAACTCCGGTACCAGTGGTTTGAAGATATCAGGAATTCAGAGGGATATCACCTGATAGCGCTGGCGCATAACCTGAATGACAACATTGAAACCTTTCTCATAAACCTTGTTAGGGGAAGCGGTATAGCGGGATTCGCAGGTATACCCCCCAGGAATGAGAGACTGATCAGGCCATTACTGTTCGCTTCACGCTCTGAAATAAGGGAATACTGTGACAAGTATGAGATTAAGTACAGGGAGGATAGCTCAAATGCCGATACAAAATATGTCAGAAACAAGATCAGGCACCTGATTGTCCCCGTACTGAAAGAGATCAACCCGGCTTTCGAAAAAACCATAGAGGAGACCATAGCCCGCATTACTGAGGTTAATGAAATCTACTCGGAGCATATTTCCTCACTGAGAAGGTCCCTGATCAAAGAAAACCGCATAGGCTATTCGGTTGCATTGGATGAAATTATAAACCTCACTCCCCTGAATACGATGATATTCGAACTATTCAGGGGCTTTGGCATTACAAGGACCATGATTCCCGAATTTGTCAAGCTTGCCTCCGCAAAGTCGGGGAGCCAGCTTATAACCTGTTCCCACAGGTTTATCAAGAACCGGGAAGAGATTCTGATAGTAAGCGTTGATACCGCGAAAGAAAGATATTTTGTATATAACTGCCTTGATGAACTAAGAGAGGATAGCCGGCTGGGCAGGATCTCTGTTGTAGGCTGCACAAGCGAATTCAACTTCCCCGGCGAATCAGATACTTCGTGTCTTAGTCTCAACAAGCTGAAGTTCCCGCTGATTGCCAGAAGCTGGAGACACGGTGACTATTTCTATCCGCTTGGCATGAACAAGAGGAAGAAACTGAGTGACTTCTTCATTGACAACAAGTTCTCAATACCCGAAAAGGAGAACGCCATGGTACTGGAAACCGACGGCAAGATCGCCTGTATTATAGGTGTCCGTACCGATAACCGGTTCAGGATCACCCGCTCCACAACCAAATGCCTGGTTATCGAATCACAGGATAACCGGTCATGATAACCCTTTGGTGCTGAATCTCTCCCTTCCTTCCCCTATCAGATCCCTTACTCCCTCCGGGTCTTTTTCCTCAATCAGCCTCCTCAGCCGGTTAAGGACTTCCGACAGGGTAGCGATCTTTTCCAGACTGAACCTGTTAAGCAGAAGCCTTGCCAGCAGCTCCGGCTCCTCACGGTACATACCCTCAGCAATAGCAGCATGCCTTGCATATGTTGTTCCGGCAGGTATATCACCCGTCAAGCCTGAAGCAAAGAGAATCGTGGCCAGAAGGGGAAGTGACAACGCTTCCGACATCAGCCTGTCGTGTTCAGAAAATGATGTCTCATAGATTCTGATACCGGCCTCATTAAACAGTCTCCGAAAAAACAGTTTTCCCTCACTATCAGATTCTTCAATTATAATTGCGTTTAATCCCTTCAGACTGTCAATACTGGCAAAAGTGGGTCCGAACATCGGATGAACAGAGACAAACCTCCTGCCCGACCCGAGGTAATAGTCATGCAGGTTTTCCTTCAATGAGGCAATATCGGAAATGACGCATGAATCACTCAGATATCCGGAAAGCTCATTAAAAGCGTTTACCGTGGAGTCAATGCCAACGCAGTTCAACAACAGGTCGGGATTGAATGATCTTATCTCTTCCCGATCGGTCAGGCAGGCACAGGCATCCGGTCCGGGCAGATTAACCGGATATTTATCATAGGCTGCCACCTGGAAATCCCTTCTCAGGAGTCTGACAAACCACCACCCCATCCTCCCGGTTCCGGCAATCAGAATTCTATTCATGCCACCTCGCAGCAGAGAAGTTAATACCCCTGTCAATGATCATAAGATCAGCCAGGGCCAGTGCAGTAACTGACTCCAGGATAACAGGAACCCTGAGGGCTATAAGGGTATCATGACGGCCCTTAACCGTCAGCGGGGCAATCACTCCCGTCTCAAGGTCAACGCTCTTCTGCATGACCCCGGTGCTTGAGGCTGGTTTGACTACAACTCTGAATACCAATTGGTTGCCATTTGTGATCCCCCCGTTTATGCCTCCGGAATTATTTGTCGCCGTAGTTCCCGATATATCAGTAATAGGGTCATTGTGTTGCGACCCTTTCATAGCTGCAGCGGCAAAACCTGCTCCGAACTCAATACCCTTAATCGCCGGAATTGAGAACACTCCGGAACTGATTGCCGATTCGACTGAAAGGAAGAAAGGTTCCCCGAGTCCGGCAGGGAGCCCGTCAACCCTGCACTCCACTATTCCACCAATAGTGTCACCGGCCTTTTTTGCTTCAGCAATGGCATCCTCTATATCTTCCTTCCCTCCTGCCGATATCAGTTCAGCCCTGAAAGTTGTTCCCGGCAACATTTTTCGTGCAAATACTCCTGCCACCACCAATCCCCAGGTGAGCCTGCCCGAAAAATGGCCTCCGCCACGATAATCGGCATATCCCCGGTACTTCAGGTGAGCAGTGAAATCTGCATGACCCGGTCTTGGCATGAGCTTAATATTGTCATAGTCTGATGACCTTGTGTCCCTGTTCCTTGTTATTGCGGTTATTGGGGCACCTGTTGTAAAACCGTTGAATACGCCGCTCAGGAACTCAGGTATATCCTCTTCTGCCCTCTCCGTAGTTCCCTGCCTGCCTCCCCTTCTTCTGGCAAGTTCATTGGTAAAATCACCCGGCGACACCGGTATGCCGGCCGGGCACCCGTCGACGGTCACGCCGACGGCCGGACCATGGGACTCACCAAATATACTGACCCTGAATACTTTTCCGAAGCTGTTCATTTTATGGTTATTGATTTTACTTACATTGGTATCATATTTCCACCGGCCATCCTGAAATCATCAAAGAAGCCGGGATAGGATTTATTAACGCACTCTGTACCGTCAACAGTAATTCCACCTTCAGATATAATAGAAGCTGAGGCCATCGCCATCGCCATACGGTGATCACCGAACGAGCCGATAACCTTATGACTGAGCGATCCGGTTCCTTCGATAATGATCCTGTCATCATCATTCCGTACCTTAACACCAAGAGACCTCAGACTGGAAGCCAGATTCTCACCCCGGCTGCTCTCCTTTGCAATAAGGCGGCGGGTTCCGTACAGTTCACTTTTACCTTTGCAGGAAGCTGCCAGTACTGCCAGTGGAGGGGCCAGGTCGGGACAGTCACTAATATCGAATTCGAATGGCCTTAGTTCTCCCCTGCTTACGGTTACCTCGTTTTCACCTGTCGATATCATACCTCCGGCAAGCTTTATCACATCAATAATCCTCCTGTCGGCCTGCAATGAGTTGATGTTGAGGTTCCTGATAGTTATATTACCTGATACAGCCGCCATCACCAGGAAAAAGGAGGCACCGCTCCAGTCTCCCTCAACCCTGATTTCACATGCCTTGTATTTCTGTTTGCCCTTTATCCGGAACTCATTGTAACCGGCATTTTCAATACCGATCCCGAACCTGCACAACACATCAAGGGTCATATCAATATAGGGCCGGCTGGAAGGATTCTCCACCGTAAGTACACTGTCATTGGCGGCCAGTGGTAACGCAAAAAGGAGGCCCGAAATAAACTGCGAACTCAGCGACCCGTCAATAGTTATCTTCCCCCCAAGCAAAGGTCCCCTTACCTCAACAGGAAGAAATCCGCCATTGGTTCTGACTGATGCACCCAGCATTCTCAGCGGAAGTTCCACCATGCCGGCAGGCCGTTTCCTGAGAGAGCCTGTACCTTCAATTTTCATTTTTACGCCTGTCATGGCCGCAATGGCAGTGAACATCCTCATACTCAGGCCAGATTCCCTGCAATCGAGTGTGGATTTCACCGGGTGCATTCCTCCGTCGATCACAACCCTGTCGTTGTGCCTCTGAATGCGGGCTCCCAGCGATTCTGCTATGTCAAGTGCAGCCAGTGAGTCGTCACAAAATGAGGGGTCCCGTATTACTGATCGCCCTTCTGAAAGCAGGGCTGCGGCAACGGCCCTCTGCATCATACTTTTGGAAGGAGGAGCTATGATAATGCCACTCACCAGACCTGTTTCAAATCTTGCACGCATTTCCTGTCTATCAATTATATTCCGAAATAAACCCGGTGATCTCCCTGATCGGAACTTTACTGACAACGGCATTACCCCTGCCGCAAAGGAAAACGAAGAAAATGTCATCTCCCGACCTCTTCTTGTCAAAGCTTATCCGCATGGCAATTTTTTCCCCGGAAAAAGGAATATCGGGCATTATTGACAGGTCGTTGAACAGTAAATCAATTGTCTGCTTCTCCTCCGGTTCAAGGAACCCTCTTCTGACCGAGAATTCCAGTGCCGCCCTCATCCCCCAGGCAACTGCCTGACCATGCAGTATTCCGTATTCCATTTCTGCCCCATGGCCGAAGGTGTGTCCGAAGTTAAGAATGCGTCGCTGTCCTGACTCCCGCATATCGGTCATCACTACCCCTGCCTTTATCTCTACAGCCCTTGTGATCAATATGTTAAGAAGATCCAGGTCCCTTTTTCTAAGACTGTAAATACTCCCGGCTATCAATTCAACCATTTCAGCATCACCGATGAGAGCCGTCTTCAGGAGTTCCGCAAGACCCGAACTGTATTCCTCCTCAGGAAGGGTAGTGAGCATAGAAGGGTCACAGATAACAAACTCCGGATGGTTAAAAAGTCCGATTACATTCTTTGCCCCGGAACAGTTAACACCATTTTTACCCCCGATACTTGCATCCACTTGTGAAAGAAGGGTTGTGGAGATAAAACCAAACCTTATGCCCCGGAAATATACAGAGGCAAGAAATCCGGTAATATCGCATACAACGCCCCCTCCGACACCCAGCAGAAATCCTTCGCGGTCCATTCCCATCTGTAGAAGAGCTCCGGCAAGGTTTTCTATCATACCCAGGTTCTTGTTATCCTCACCCGGAGGCATTGACAATACCGGGTAATCAGGGAAGTCTTCACCATAATATTTCCTGACATTGTCGTCGGTAATAATAACAACCCTGTCAGTATCTATCAGATCGGTAACTTTCCTCCATTGGGTTCCGGTATATACCCTTGAACTTCCCCAGTCACCGGATATTTCAATTTTATTCAATATTTTTTGCTTTAAAGTAACAAATTATTTCTTATCAGTACTGTTCTTCTGTCTGTTTACCGACTCACTGTGTATGAAATTGAACAGCCCTGAAACGAATTCCTCACTTAATCCGAATCCCTTCCCCTCATTTAACCTCGACTTCAACAGTTCATTCCACCTGTTCACCTGTACAACCGGTATGTTTTGTCCCATCTTGTACTTGCCAATCTTTTCTGATACTTCCATACGGTTTATAAGGGTAACAAGCAGGTCGTAATCGCAGGAATCAATCCTCCGCCTCAACTCATCAAGCTCCTCAGCCTGTTCCGCCCGGGGCCTGTTGACCATCTCACTCATAATATCCTTAAGACGGGGTACAAGGTCGCCTGGTTTCACCTGCTGATCCTTGTCGCTCAAGGCATTATCGGGGTCGAAGTGGCTTTCTATCATCAATCCGTCGAATCCAAGGCTCAGGGCCTTCCTGGCTACTTCAAAAACAAGGTCGCGTTTGCCGGAGATATGACTGGGGTCGTTTATCATCGGTATACCGGGGAACATTGACCTGAACCGTAAAGGTATTTCCCAGAGCGGCTGGTTCCTGTAAATAGAGCCATTGAGGGAGGAGAACCCCCTGTGAACGGCTCCCAGTTGCTTAATTCCGGCCCTGTTGAGGCGTTCGAATGCTCCTACCCAGAGGTCAAAATCAGGATTCACCGGATTCTTAACCAGAATTGGAATTTCAACGCCCCTCAGTGCATCAGCAACCTCCTGAACGGCAAAGGGATTGGCAGTTGTCCGGGCTCCAACCCAGAGTATGTCAATGTCATACTTAAGGGCTTCATAAACATGGAAGGCGGTAGCCACCTCTATTGCCACCGCCATGCCTGTTTCCCGCTTCACGCTCCTCAACCATGGCAATCCGGCAGTGCCTACTCCCTCGAAAGCACCGGGGCGGGTCCTTGGCTTCCATATGCCGGCACGGAATATCCTGATGCCGTGGGCCGCAAGGCTGGTTGCAGTAGTTAAAACCTGCTCCTCACTCTCGGCGCTGCAAGGGCCGGCAATTATCATTGGCAACTCGGGCCGGGTTCCGCCCGGACTTATAGGTTCGGTATTCAATTCATATTCCATTTCTGCTCCTCCTGACACTGTTTCATATGCTGAATATGCGGTAACTTAAATCCGGGGTGGGCAGAAAGACCTACCCCGCTGTGTGTCTCATTCTTCATAAATATTGCCTTCGCGATACTCACCGATAATTGTGAGTTCATGACATAACTTGCCTGCTTCTTCAAGGGCATGCATGTATTGTTCGTAACTGCTGAAAACCATGTCGGCGTAAAACAGGTACTCCCATTCACTTCCGACAATCGGGGTTGATTGCAGGGTAGTAAGGTTACAGTCGCGATCTGCAAATACAGAGAGAAGTTCAACCAGTGAACCTTTCCGATGAGGAAGGCTGAAAACTACCGATGCCTTGTTTATCAGCATCTCCCCCCCCGCTTTCCGGTCAGTATGGCGGCCGGCCGGTTCTATGATCAGGAACCTGGTAAAATTCCGGATATCAGATGCAATCTCCTCCTCAATAACCTCAAGTCCGTACAGTTTTGCTGCCAGACGTGAGGCAATCACACCCGCTCCCATGAGCCTCGATTCCGATATCTCCTTTGCACTCAGCGCTGTATCTGCCGATTCAATAAGCCTGATTCCCGGGTGACTGTCGAAGAAATCGCGGCATTGAACAAGTGCCAGAGGATGAGACCTTACCTCAAGGACATCACCAATACTCTGTCCGGGGAAAGCCAGCAGGTTAAGGGAAATCCTCAGGCTGCATTCGCCTGTGACAAAAAGGCCTGCCTGCTTCAGCATGGTATAGTTTGACAGGATGCTGCCCGATACGGTATTTTCAATGGCAAAGACACACGAAAGGGTATTGTCTCTTTCCAGCATCCTGAACATTTCATCAAATGCAAGGGTGGGTATTATCTCAATATTGCTTCCGAAATATTTCGAGGCAGCTATCTCATGATATGAGCCCCTGAATCCCTGGATTACTACTCTTCTTCTTTCTGTTTTCATTTTGTTGGTCTTAATTAAAAAAACAACCCGCCTTTTTCGGGGCGGGTCAGATTATATTTTTCTCCTTCTGTATAATCAGGTATTAATAACACCACCCCTGCTGCAGCTGGTTCCGTAGTAGTAATAATAATAGCAGTGGGTGTGACTGGTTATCATCTGGTGCATTTTTGCATGTAACAAAGGTATTAAAAAAATGACTCCGGCAATGGGAGGATGATTTTTTGTCAAAAAAAATGATTTTGAAGTTGAAAGATGATAAGTTCTATGCTTAATTTACACTTTCTTCACATCTGCCTAAGTTTAATTATTAGTATGACTATCAGAGAGAGATACCGATTTGTTATTGACTATTTTGGCAGGGAAATGCCTGACCCGGAAACAGAGCTGACCTATCAGGACCCCTTCGGTCTTCTCGTAGCGGTTATGTTATCGGCACAGTGTACCGATAAGAGGGTTAATATCATCACACCTCCGTTGCTCAGGGCATACCCTGACGCATTCTCAATGTCAGAAGCCAGGCCCGAAGATATTTTCAGTTACATCAGTTCCTGTTCATATCCGAACAGCAAATCAAGGAATCTCAGCGCCATGGCAAAAATGCTGGCAAAGGAATTCAATGGAGTAGTTCCCTCCGATCCGGAGGAACTGGTTAAGCTTCCGGGAGTAGGCTGAAATACGGCAAATGTAATTGCCTCAGTGCTATACGGAAAGCCTGTGATGGCTGTCGACACTCATGTATTCAGGGTCTCAGCAAGGATTGGACTCACCCGCAATGCCAGGACCCCCGCCGTAGCGGAAAAGCAACTTACCTCCCACTTCCCGCCCGGGCTCCTTTACAAGGCCCATCACTGGCTTATTCTCCACGGCAGGTATACCTGTAAGGCAAGAAATCCCCTCTGCAGTGAATGCGGACTTACGGAAATATGCAAATGGTTCCGGTCAGCCCAAAAAGACAGATGCCGGAAAACAACTTAACAGCCGTGCCGGCAGAAGGTGAATCTAATTTTGTTATTTTTGATACTTTATATATCCATCTGAATGGGCAGCAGGGAAAGATACGAAGAATTGCTGGAGACTATCAGGATACTCCGACATGAACTGGAAATGGCACGCTCCGGCGATTCAGAAAAGAATACAGACAAGGAAAGGGCACTGTTCCGCAATGCATTCCACTCCACTTCACAGCTTATGGCTATAAGCAACCTCGAGACCGGAGTGTATGAAGATGTAAATGAGGCTTTTCTGAAGTCTATTGGCTACCGCAGGGAAGATATCATTGGCAAAACCTCACAGGAGATTCAACTCTTCACCGATATAATTCAGAGTGATAAATTCATAAAGATACTGAAGAAATTCAGAAAGGTCAGG
>JAVEWX010000186.1:0-4829 GCA_034004335.1 Bacteroidales bacterium
CAGTGAGCGTAAGCCACCTGGTGTCGGTCTTATAACCATTCTCCTGCGGACGTATATAAGGTACATACTGGTCAGAAACGGTACTTTCGTAAAGTCCGACATCGGCTGAAGTCTTTCTGTCGGCATAGTTTTCATGAGGTCCCCGGCCGAACCACTTCAAATTTGAGAACTGCACGGGAACTTGCATCTGCATCCCCATTCTTGGCACCTCAGGTATCTTTTCCGAAATTTTCTCAAAACTGTTCGAGATTATGACATCCGAAGATCCGAGTATTGTATAAGTTGATGTATAGCCTGCAATTTTTACACTGTCGGGACCTGGGATATCATACCTGAAAGTAACGACCACCTTCCCTATTCCGGGTTGTTTTATGTCGGCCCTGGTGACAATGGCATTTGCTCCTGCATTCTTCCACATTCCCATCCACCTGTTCATGCCGTAACCATAGTCGTTGTCCGTAAGAGGCCTCCAGAAATCCGGTTCAGGCCCTTTCAGGAGAAGTTCTTTCCCGCGGAAAGAATATGATGTCATTCGCCCTGTCCCTAAGTCGAAAACCACTTTCATATTCTCACCTGCAACCTCGAGATTCGTTCCCGTGGTGTTTGTCCGGAGAACGCCAAAGGCGCTTTCAGGCTTGGCGATCCCGATGTTATCTGATGCCAGCAGGAACTGAGCTGCAGCATACACATGGTCTTCGGGAACAAGGTTCCACTCATCGCTCCTTGATGCCCTTATGTTAATGAAGTATTCCGTTCCGGGGGCAGGGTCAATTTTGTTAACAGGTATTTTTACCAGCTGTTCCCCTCCCGGCTCCAGCCCCGGGAATGTAAGCTTCCCTGACTGGATAACCGATCCGTCTGACATAAGCTCCCAGTCGAAGTTGAATTTGGAAAGGTTCGTAAAGTCATATTTGTTCCTGATCTTAATAAGACCTGCTTTCAGATCGGCCGGTTCGAAACCGATATACTGATAAACACGCTTCACCTCGCTCAGCCCAGGCTTGCCTTTCCTGTCGGGCCATACCACTCCATTGCAGCAGAAGATACCGTCACTGGGGACTCCTTCCTCTCCAAAATCTCCTCCGTATGCCCAGAACTTCTCCCCGCTCTCATTTGCTGTCAGCAAACCCTGGTCGACCCAATCCCAGATAAAGCCTCCCTGCAGTTTCGGATATTTCTCGATCACATCCCAGTAATCCTGCAGATTACCTGTCGAATTACCCATAGCATGAGCATATTCGCAGAGGATAAGAGGTCTGTCGTTCTCTTCATTCTCAGCATAGTTTCTTATATTCTCTATCCCAGCATACATCGGGCACCAGATATCGGTATGTCTTTCGGTCGTGTTTGTGCTTTTTTCGGCACGTTCGTACTGAACGGGCCTGGAAGGGTCTCTTTGCCTGGTCCACTTGTAATTGGCAAGCATGTTGTGACCGTCGCCGGCTTCATTGCCGAGCGACCATATTATTACCGAAGGATGGTTCTTATCCCTCTCGACCATAGCCTGCATCCTGGCCATGTGTGCTGCAGCCCATTCCGGTTTGTCGGCAAGTGTCACATCCTTGTTATAGCCAATTCCGTGCGATTCGATGTTTGCCTCCCCGATCAGGTACAGACCATATTTATCACACATCTCGTACCATAGCTCCTGCTGAGGATAGTGCGATGTTCTCACAGCATTAATGTTATGGCTCTTCATGGTCCGTATGTCTTTCAGTATAAGATCTTCGCCTATTACGTGTCCGTTGATGTCGTCGTGTTCGTGGAGATTGGTTCCCTTAAGCAGTATCGGCTTGCCATTGACCATAAGCTGGGAGTTGAGAATTTCTACCTTACGGAAACCTATTTTCGAACTCACGCTTTCAAGTATCTTTCCACGGCTGTTTTTAAGTGTTATAACCAGCGAATAGAGATCCGGGGTCTCGGCACTCCATTTTTTTATTGCAGGGAAATTATTTTCAAAACTTACTCCTTCTGAATTTCCGTCCACAGATGCGTCTTTGGTTTCTGACCACATTTTCTGTCCCTTGTCGAACAATGATGCTTCGACCTTATAATCACTCTTCCCTTCAGGTGAAGAAGAAAGAGACACGCTTAGCTTCAGCAATCCGTCGGAATAGTTATTCACAAGGTCTCCCAGTGCGAAGAAATCCCTGATAAATGTTTTGGGTCTTGCATGGAGAAATACCGGCCTCTGTATCCCGCTCAGCCTCCAGAAATCCTGATCCTCAACATAGGTCCCGTCACTCCAGCGATAAACCTCCACGGCAATAGTGTTCTTACCCCTCTTCAGGAATTCTGTAATGTTGAACTCGGCAGGGGTCTTGCTGTCCTGGCTGTAACCGACAAGCTCTTCATTGATCCATACATAGAAAGCTGAAGCTACAGCTCCGAAATGGAGATAAACTTCCCTGTTCTTCCATCCTGAGGGCAGCCTGAAAGTTCTTTTATATGAGCCTACCGGATTATATTCATGCGGAACATTGGGAGGATCCTTCCTGAATCCGAATCCTGTGTTGACATATATCGGAACGTCATAGCCTTTGGTTTCCCAGTTCGAAGGCACCGCAATGTCATCCCAGTCGCGCGTGTCATAATCATCCCTGAAGAACCAGTAAGGACGCTGGTCGGGGCTCTTCACCAGGTTGAACTTCCAGGTTCCGTCGAGCGAAAGGACATTCGGAGATGCCGATTTCACTGCGGCAAGTGCGGAGGCTTCGTCGCTGAAGCTTATAAGAGTGGAATGCGGCGCTTCCTTGTTTTGCCCGATCATTTCAGGGTTCTCCCAGTCGCGGGGTTCCTTTTCAGTAAAGGCTACTCCCTCATATTTTTTATACCTTGTACATCCTGAAACAACAATCACTGAAAGGATCAGTATGATCAGATGCTTTAATAAAGAAGTTTTTCTGGTGGTCATGGTTATAGGTTTGGTTGGATTTCTACTGATTATCTGGTATTAAGTTCGGCATTTGCCCATAAGTTACTGTACGAAAGTTCAACTGCTTTTCTAAGGTCTTCCTCTGCCCTGGCATTATCTCCCAGCCCCTTGTAACCGAGCCCTCTGATTGTGTAGGCCATGGAATTCCTGCTGCCGGCTGCTTCGCGTTCTCCAAAGATAGCAAAGAAATCGCTCCCCCCCGCAGTTCTGTTTATCTGACTCTCACCCTCGGCAACCATAGTGGTAAATATCTCTTCTGCCTTTTCGTTATTTCCAAGCTTCAAAAGGCTAAGACCCTGGTAATATGTCATATATCCCGATCTTCTCATATTCTGATCTGCTGCCATCCGAAAGTATGTCCGTGCTTTCGCATTATTCCTGAGAGCTTCATAGGCCAGCCCTATGTAATAATTGACCTGGATGTCCCTGTTGCCTGAACGGGCGCTTCCGGCTTCCTCATCAGGGACTCTTGCCTGAAGGAAGTGTTCAAGGGCTTTCCTGTAATTCTTTTCTTCGAAATATTTTTTCCCAAGCATCAGCTGTGCGTCAATGATCACCTCCCGCACACGGGAGTTACCCTCACGGTAGCTGAAACTCTTCCCTTCAAGGAATTCAACAGCCCTGTCTGGTCTTCCTGCCATTGTAAGAACCGTTATCTGCCTTACAAAGGCATCGTCGCGGTTCCTGACAACATCGTTGCTGTTCTCAAAAAGGGCAAGTCTCCTGTCGAGTGTTGTATTTGTCACTTCGTAAAGCGCATCCAGTTCGGTGTACCAGATCGCCTCGTTCCTGTCGAGCGAAAAAGCTTTTTCATAAAAAGATATTGCTTTGGGAAGATCATTATAGTGCCGGTGATAACCCCAGCCGAGGTTACGGTATGCGATGGCAAGCGATGAGTCATTCCTTACAGCAGCTTCCCAGCATTCAATTGCTCTTGCCGGTTGTTTATCGTAAAGGATGTTACCCATGTAATAGTATGCCCTGCTGTCGGAAGAATTATATTCAAGCGCTTTCTCCAACACCCTGAGGGTTTCGAACCTGAAAGGGAATGTATAGTCAACAGGTTGTTCTGATGCCCGCTTGAAATAGTCCCCTGCCATGGCATTATTTCCCTTCATATCCTCTATGTATCCAAGGTAATAACCCATAATCGGATTATTCCCCTGGAATCTCAACAGGACTTCCTCAGCCTCCCCTGCCAGCCCGTCGTTCAGATAAGCCACAGCCAGCTCAAGATAGTTCTGATCATAGTCTCTCATCTTTTCTGTAAGCCTTTTCAGGAGAAAAGATGCCTCAGCTTCATTACCTGATTCACGGTTTATCAGGTAAACCTCATTTGCTATTCTGAAATCGAGAGGATCTGAAAGGTAAAGGTCTCCGATCGTTTTCAGGGCTGATTTCTGATCACCGAGCCTTCTCTGGTATGATGCCTTCATGGCAACAGCTCTGTTGTTGCGGGAATTTGTCGAAAGCGACTCCTCAATCTGGTCCAGTGCCCTGGCATAGTCACCCTTCCCGGAGGAGATCCTGGCAAGTTCGAGAAAAGCAGCCGAATGCCATGCATAATCCCATGTTGCGCGGTACAGGGTGTCGGTTGCCTCTTCGGTAAGTCTTAGGGCAGCAAGGGTAAGCCCCTGAAGGTAGAAAGCCTCACAGTCTGAAGGTCTTGTATAGTCTCTGGCAAGTCGTTTCAGGGCAGTTGCAAAATATTTTCTGGCTAACGCATAATTACCATTAGTGAGGTGGAAATTGCCAACTGCAATGTTGGTTCTTATGTCTCCGGGATCACGGCTGAGGGCTTCATTATAATAATCCATCGCACTGTACCTGGGATTATGGAATTGCCCAATCCTGCTGCCGGTAAGAAAAATTTCCTCTACTGTAGTGATAT
>JAVEWX010000187.1:0-4805 GCA_034004335.1 Bacteroidales bacterium
TCATATCATGATAATTACCTGTTTCTGACATCTAATTTACATCCAATTCTTTTTGCTGCGATATAAAGTAAAGCAATAATGATTATGAAAATTACTATTGCCAGACTTGATGAGCTGGCGGCGCCCTTTCTTATTGCATTTGCCGTCATGTCGCTACCGAAAGCCTCTTCATCGGGAAGGTCGGCGGACGACCATTTCCCCACAATTATGCCATCCTTTAGCAGTAGGTAACCCGGATTGGACCTTATTATTGTCTTCAGCAGTGTTGCATCAGCGGTACAAAACTGAAGTCCGTTCTGGAACTTCTCAATTTCAGAGGAGGGGGATGAGGTTACGACATAGAAGGAAATATTCTGAGCCGGGGCACTGAATCCCCTCATGAATCCCCTGTCAATATTTTCCCGCCTTGCTTTTAAGAGGCTGTGGGAGATCATCAGAAGCGAATATCCGGGATCATATAAAAGGTAGTCGGTAAGGTCCCTTCCATCTGTTGAACTTATCAGGAAATCTTTTATAGGCGGATCGTAGCCACTCTTAACAAGAACTGACTTCTGATCAACAAACTGCCATGTTGTGTCATCGGCCGGGTAATTCTGGAGGGTAAATTCCTCCTTGACCCCATCCTTTTCGTAAATGAGTGTAGTGAGATACTCATCGCGTGGGGCATTCTCAGGTATTGCCATTCCTTCGAGGATATTGGTGCCGGTCTTATAAGGTCTGAAGTCTACTACAGGAAGGTGCCTTACATTGTAAAGCATAAAGCCGGTAAAGGCCACAAGAAGGAATGATGTCACCAGCGATGACCTTATGGGAAAACATCCAGGTGACTGTTTCCTGACCGTTAGCAGCAGGATTATTCCCAATGCAATGAGCACCAGGTTTTTGAAGAATGTTTCCCAGTTGGTCAGGTGGATGGCATCTCCAAAGCATCCGCAATCGCTTACCGGATTGAATATTGCCAGCCATAGTGTGAGAGGCGTGAAAACAGCCATAAAGGCAAAGTAGAGGATGACGGCTGCCTTGTAGAAAGTGCCGGTCAGGAGCCATACGCCGATGATGAATTCCGCGGCACACAGCAAAAAGGCTGCTGAAAGGAGAAGATTGTCAGGAACCGTCATTCCTGCCGCTGACATATAATCACCAAATTTTATCTGTGAACCTACCGGGTCGATACCCTTCACAAATCCGGAAAAAATGAATACTATACCTCCCAGATACCTCGAGAAAAGAGCAGCATACTTCATATCAGGGCAAAATACTTCTTATTTTTAAAAGGTTTAATATCATTCTGAATATATCTGCAGGGGGAAGCATATTGTTCCTCTGATCATGGCAATCGAGTATTGTAAGTCTGTCATCGGTCGCGGCAGTTTCGAGATATGTATCTCTCACCCTTTTCTGAAAATCAATATCGGTTTCATGTATGTCGGCAAGGCCCCTGAGATATTTACGGTCATCGCCCTGGCGTGACGCGTTGAGCTTGCTGCTTGTGAAACTCAGCGGAACATCGAGGAAGATGTTGATATCGGGTACGGGAATCCTGAAATGGCTGAATTCAAGGTCCAGAATCCATTTTCTGAGCTTTTGCCTCTCGGAAAGGTCCCTCAATTTTGCGCACTGGTAGGCAATATTTGAGTAGGTATACCTGTCAAGGATGACCAGATTGTCTTCACTAAGCCATTCATTAATTTCGTCAGCGGCATCTTTCCTGTCGCCGGCATATAGCATTGCAACAAGATAAGGATCAACGTTTTCGACAGTACCGAACTCTCCCCGCAGGAAGCGGGCGACCAGCTCGCCGAAGAAAGGTGCATCGGTCCTGGGGAAATGGATATACCTGTAAATAAGGTTTTTGCCTTCAAGGTACCCGGTAAGCATTTTAATCTGAGTTGATTTTCCAGCTCCGTCGAGACCCTCAATTACCACAAGTTTCATCCTGACCGGTTTAATTGATGCAAATGTAACTAATTATGCTTTATTTGACTCTTACCTGGTTGTGCATAGTGTCTGTCACCACAGTCTTCTGCCTTTAGGATTCTGCATGTCTGACTTACCGGCGGTATTACGGTCAATAATTGCTACTTTAGTTCCCGGTTTTAATAAAGATCGGAGTGGAAAAGACCAGGCTGATAAACCTTTCGGGCAGGCTTTTTGACATGTCGCGACCTCTGGTAATGGGAGTGATTAATGTCACAGACGACTCCTTCTATCATGCTTCCCGGCACCTTAAACCGGTTGATGCTGTTGATACTGCAGTGAGGTTTCTTTCGGAAGGGGCAGACATTATAGACATCGGGGGCTGCTCAACCAGGCCGGGATCGGCAGGCGTTACCGAAGAGGAGGAAAGGGCAAGGATAATGCCGGTGCTGAGGGAGATAAGGCGTGAGCTGCCGGAGGCTGTTATCTCTCTCGACACATACAGATCATCAATCGCCCTGGAGGCTGTGGAAGCGTCAGGCATCGATATTATCAATGACATTTCGGGGGGAACCATGGATCAGAACATGTTCCCGACAGTAGCAAAACTCAGGATACCCTATGTGATGATGCATATAAGGGGAACCCCGGAGAACATGCAGGCAGACACTGTATATGAAGATGTTGTTTCGGACATAGTCTCATGGCTTGGCACCAGGGTTGCGATTCTGCTCGGGGAAGGAGTAAGGGACATAATTGTTGACCCGGGCATCGGGTTTGGTAAGAATGTGTCGCAGAATTTTGAGATATTGTCGAGGCTTCAGGATTTTAAAATAATTGGTCTGCCGATAATGGTGGGTGTGTCGAGGAAATCACTGATATGGAGGACACTTGAAACGGAACCTTCCGATGCGCTCAACGGAACAACTGCGCTCAACATGGCGGCATTGATGAACGGAGCTGACATCCTTAGGGTCCACGATGTCAGGGAGGCTGTTCAGACAGTGAAACTCTTCGAAAAAATGAGGCAGAGTGCCCCCGTACAGGAATGAATTGCTACATTTATGACGAAAAATACTGATGGATAATGCTAGAGATTAAGGTCCTCGACATCATTGACATCGTTCTGGTAGCCATTATTCTCTTCCAGTTGTACAGGTTGATAAGGGGTACTGCTGCCTTCAGTATTTTTATCGGCATTTTTTTCGTTTATATTTTCTGGCTGGTTGTGAAAGCCCTAAACATGGAACTGATTGGATCCATCCTGGGGCAGGTTATAGGGGTAGGTGTAATTGCCCTTATAATTGTGTTCCAGCAGGAGATCAGGAGGTTCCTGCTGGTGATGGGGAACAGGTACATAAGGCATAACAGGTTCTCAGTCAGATCGTTCTTTCCGGAAGGTGAAGACCTGCCTGCGGGTCAGCCTGAAGCAGAGGAAATTGTGCGGGCTGTTGATTCCATGGCAGGGACCAGGACAGGGGCCCTGATTGTGATTTCAAGAAGGAGTGCCCTGGATATCTATGCCGAAATAGGGGAGAAGGTTGATGGAAGAATAACTTCAGGGCTCATCGAAGCCATTTTCTTCAAGAACAGTCCATTGCATGACGGGGCGCTTCTGATTCAGAACGGTAGGATCCTTGCTGCAAGGTGTCCGCTTCCGGTTACAGACCGCCCGGGCCTGCCGTCCCGTTTCGGGATGAGACACAGAGCCGCCATAGGTGTTACGGAGCACACTGATGCCTATGTTATCGTTGTTTCAGAAGAGACGGGCAAAATATCGGTCGTTGATGGGGGTAATATCACGGAGGATATGAATGTGAATGAGTTGAGACTTACCCTTCAAAAGGAGAAAGTGTAGGAGGTTTCTTTCAGAAATATTTCAACCGTACATTGGCAATGTTGTTGTAGATATACCAGCAGGGTTCATCACAGTCATACTTTGCGTATTTCAATGTCGGCCTTACTGAGTCAATCGCACGGTATATCCTGGAGTCTATCCTGTATACAGCCTCAACGGTATAAGTCCTGTTCAATGCGACGTCAGCTGTCTGTTCCCCGTTATAGACGATAAAGGAGTAGATAAGCGGACTGTTTGTGTCGCTGCCTTCATAGACATTGATGGTTATGCCTGTATGGTATTCCGGTATTTCCCTTATTTTTATCTTTATGACAGCAGATCCGGGTTCATCGGCGTAGCATTCGCTGCAGTCTGCCACCACCAGCATTTGCTTCTCACATGAGGCAGCAGCAACCATCATCATGATAATCAATGACAGTGCCATTATCTTTCTGATTGTCATAACCATCTTATTACTTTGCCTCTTGATTTTACCTTTTCTGGATAATAATTGTATGATATACCGGCTCTGAACCAGAGGGGTCCGCTTTTATATACTTCAGACTTCATGAAATCTGTTGCGACGGAGAATGTGAATGATGGAATCTCGAACGACAGGGAAACTGAAGGGATAAATGCCAGCTTGTGTTCGGGTTTCAGATTGCTGCCGGGATAAATATTACCGAATTTATATGCTGCTTTCCCTGTGAAGGTTAGGACCCAGGAGTTGATTCCGGTTTTGGCACTGATGATCATGTCCTTGAATATTCCTGCATAGGCAACATATCTCCTGTCGATGTACTGCAGGTATTCGTCATTACTCTGCTTGAGAATTATCCTTGATTTGAATGGTTTGAAATCAACTCCGGCTATGGCCCCGAGACCAGATATATCCCTTCTCGATTTCACGGCTACCCCGGTGAAAAGCTGATGCCTGGATACGAGGGCTGAGAGTTCGGCTGATACACTGTTTATATGGTGGTTACCATGATTAGGAACACCATATTCCCTAAGTATCGTAAGAAACTCTTTCCTGCGGTACTGTTCTGCT
>JAVEWX010000037.1:0-23190 GCA_034004335.1 Bacteroidales bacterium
TTCCTTCCCTGAATACGAGGAGTCCGACCTCAACATTATCGAGAAACTCATCAAACTTATTGATAAGCATCCCTGTTGTTCGTTTGAAAAGGGCCATTTTACCGGATTTGAATGATTGTTATACAAATTTAGGATTATTTACAACATTTCAAAGGAGAAGGCAGGAATATTGACAGGGTAATTAATTGTTTAGAAGTCAATAACACGCTCCACCCTGTTCCGGCTAAGATACCCCCTGATAATCATATGTATATCCCTGTTGTCGGATGCAGGTACAATACAATCATGAACCGGATCGAGGCCGAAGCCGAGATCGCTGACACTGAAGTACCCGTAGCCGATGTATTTGCCGTTTAAGATCTTGACGACTGATTTTTCTTCCTGGCTCCTGCCTGAGTCGATAATAAGACAATTCCGTCGGCCAAAGCTGTATCCGTCAATCAATTCCGAAGCCCTGGTGTTGTAATCCTCCGGGTTCTCGATGCCGGTGCAGGCTCCGCGGCACAGGCCGACCTGGTAATGGAAACAGCTTCCCTGTGAGTCATACAGGCCGCACAGCTTCTGGCACAGATTGTACTTGTCAGTAAGGGAGATGAGAGCACTGCGTGCCCTCGCTTTTGAGGTGAAGGTGGTAAGGGGTATCTCATCATTGTCGAGATGGTCGATGCGGAAATTGATATATCCTTTTTCGTCGATGCTTCTGAACAGACCCCAGGAGGAACCCGTGCGCCTCTGGGCACGGTTATAGATGGGTTTGTTACGTTTTATCTCATCCGATTCCTTCAGAAGGGCTATCAGCTCGCTGCCCGTGCACTCCCAGTCGAGCGAGGCTATACGGTCGCGCATTTCCATGCTGCGGTTTGTGGTGTTGTTCGACAGGTGAGTTGATACCCTCCGGTACAGGTTCCTGCTTTTACCGACGTATATCAGATCGCTGTTATCATCATAGAAATAGTAGACCCCTGGTTCCTCGGGTATTCTTTCAATAGATGATATGTCGAGAGCCGGGTTGAGTTTTATGTTCCTGGTATTTCTGAAAAGGGACCCTGAAGTGCCATTAACTTCCTCGTCGCGTCGCAAAAGGATTTCAAAGAGCTTTACTGTTGCCAGTGCATCGCCTGCCGCTCGGTGCCTGTTTTCGATGACGATATCAAGATCCTTGCAGATATTGCCAAGGCTGTATGACCTGTAACCAGGGAACAGCTTCCGGCTGGCTGTAACGGTGTCTATCAGACTTCTTTTGAAATTAAAACCAAGCAATTTGAATTCGTTACGAAGGAATGAGTAATCGAACCTTGCATTATGGGCAACAATGGTTCTACCCTCCGTAAGCTCTACTATTGTTTTGGCCACCTCATAGAATTTCGGGGCATCCTCGACCATTTCGTTGGTTATCCCGGTAAGTCCGGTTATAAAGTATGGTATATTTCGTTCCGGATTGATGAGGGTGGAATAATTGCCGGTTACCTGTGTTCCGTCGTGGAGGTATACTGCTATTTCGGTTATCTTCTCCAGCAGAGGGCTTCCGCCGGTTGTTTCTATGTCGATTATGGCGTACATGCTGCGCGGCAACTGTTATCCGCAAATTTAATCAGAATTCGCAAGTAGAGGGAATCTTAGTAACTTTGGCAAACATAAAACTATCATTGAATGGGAGAGTGTTACGGAAGTTGTTTCATCAGGAACGGAGAAATTGTGCCCGGAGTATTGTTCAATAACTCGGATGTTTATGAAGGAGATTCAGTCTATGAGGTGCTGAGGATGATGGGAGGTGTCCCGCTGTTCTTTACAGACCACATGGAGAGGCTGGAGAACAGCGTGAAATACCACGGTCGCACCATGCCGGTATCAGCGGGCAAGATAGCTGCCGACCTGATTGTCCTGCGAAAGGAGGCCGGGGTCAGGGATGTCAATCTCAAGATAGTCTTCAACTATAAGGAGTCGGGAGTTACCTGCCTTCTCTATTTCATCGAACCATTATATCCTACACGGCAACAGTACAGGGAAGGTGTCGATACAATACTATACGATGCGGAGCGGGAGAATCCGGAGGTGAAGATCATTAATCACAGGCTGCGCTCATCAATCTATCACAGGCTGATTGCCACCGGTGCCTATGAGGCCTTGCTGGTTGATTCGGATGGTAACATTACCGAGGGCAGCAGGTCAAATGTTTTTTTTATCAGAAGCGGGAGGCTGTTCACTGCTCCCGATGAGAAGGTGCTGGGAGGCATTACACGCAAGCATGTGCTTGAAATATGCAGCAGGAATTCCATACCCGTGGAGTTTAGTTGTGTACATTCGGGAAAGATGGCTGATTATGAGTCGTTGTTTATGACCGGAACCTCGCCTATGGTTCTCCCCATCAGGCGCGTTGACGAACATGAGTTCTCCGTCGTGAATAGCCTGATGGTCAGGCTTATGAAGCATTATCACGATCGCGTCAGTGAGAGTATATCATCGTTCCGGCGACCTGATTAAGAAGATGGTCACGATTCCGGCAAAATATAGTATATTTGGCCGGTTAAAAAAGACATAATGGCAAGCATCAGGAATCTTAAAAAAGATGTGGAATACCTTGTTTTTGAGGTTGTTTCCGATTGTTACGCACACGAGGAGGTGCGCCCGGGCAAGCATTCAGCAGAGCTTACCGACATAATTGAGGATGCAGTTCAGCTTCGTAATGATCTGTACAGGAGGATAAACGGCGAATCTGCAACAGTTGAACCCGCTGATCGCAAAAAACTTTTCAGTGCAATAAGGAAAGACCTTTTTTCCGGTATTGACAACCTGTTTGACAGGCTCAGCAAGCTGACGAAAAATTAGCAGGCCTGTAGATTTCCCGTCCGCATTTTCCGCATTTCCCATTCTCATCAATGTTCAGGTGAACCGTTTCATATCCTGAACGGGAGGTTACCCTGGAACCGCATCCGGGACATATTGTGTCGGAGAGGTCCAGGGAGGGAGCATTACCTGCATACACGAATGAAAGTATCCCGGAGGCTACCCTGTGGAGGGAGGCAAGTGTTTCAGCCGGTGTGGCCGGAGTGCTGCGCTTGTATGAGGGATGGTATCTGCTCAGGTGGAATGGTGTATCTCTTCCGCATTCTGAAGCTATCCATCCTGCAATGGCAGCTATTTCCTCCTCCTGATCATTCAGACCGGGGATAACCAGTGTGGTTATCTCGAGGTGTCTTCCCGACCCTGCAATTGCAGCAATGCTACTTTTCACGGGTTCCAGTGATGCTCCGGTATATTTTCTGTAGCTTTCATTGCTGAAAAACTTGAGGTCGATGTTAAAGGCATCGATCAAAGGAATCAGATCGTTCAGAGGACCTGCATTTATGTATCCGTTGCTGATCATAGCCGTTTTGAGATTATTTTCCCGCGCCAGTTGTGCAATGTCGGTCATATACTCAATCCACACTACCGGTTCGTTATAGGTGAATGCTATTCCTGCATTTTTGCTTAGAGTGAGAGCGTCGCGCACGATTACATCAGGCGTTTTAACCGGTCCGCCAGGCATGCTGAATGATGATGATATGGAATAGTTCTGACAAAAGTCGCAACGGAGATTACAACCGTATGATCCTACCGATAGAATACGACTGCCGGGGAAAAAATGGTACAGCGGTTTCTTTTCAATTGGGTCGGCAGCGTAACCCGAGACAAGACCATAGGCAGCCAGCGTCACCGATGACCCGTCCCTGTTCTCTCGTACGCCGCAGATACCTGCCGAACCTTTGTTTATCAGACACATATGTGGACAGATCAGGCACCGGCACTTTCCTTCTATGCATTCAGAGTAACTATTCATGGTCTCCTGTTTCTTTACCAAAGATATGGCTTTTCAGTTATGGCTTTCCCTAAAATGATTTAAATAGTTGCAGTTGAACTTTGTCCATGTTTATATTATTTTATATTTGCATAATTACTTAACCTGAACACTTCTTTAACTATTATGGTTAACATCAATTACTCCCGTTACCAGCTAAGCGGACTTTTAACCCTCCGGTTGCTTGCAGGATGGCATTTCCTTTATGAGGGACTCATCAAGGCAGTGAATCCCGACTGGACCTCGGCCGGTTTCCTGCTTGATTCGGGTGGTCCGATGGCAGGTCTTTTCCGTACTCTGGCATCCGACCCGTCGGTGCTGGCAGTGGTTGATTTTCTGAATGTATGGGGCTTGATAGCAATAGGCCTGGGGCTCATAACGGGTTGCCTGACAAGGGTGGCACTGGTGTCGGGGATGATATTGCTGGGGTTCTATTATCTCTCGCATCCGCCCGGTGTGGCTGTCAGGTATGCCACTCCTTCAGAAGGGAGTTACCTTTGGGTTAACAAGAACCTTATACAGGTAGCTGCACTATTCGTGTTGTATCATTTTCCAACGGAGAGGATATACGGAATCGACAGGTTTATATTTGGCAGGAAGAGGAAACAAGAATACTATGATGAGCAATAACAACAAAGGCACCGGTAATGATCCTGTAAAAGGAGAAGGCCTGAGCAGGCGTGATGTTCTGAAGGGGCTTGCAACGGTTCCGGTACTTGGGGCTTTTGCCTATGCATTTTTCAGGAAAAGAAGGTATGACAGACTCCTCAGAAGCAATATTCTCAGGAGCGTTGACATAAACGCAGCAGCGCCTGAATATCCGCTGCCTCCATCTACTGGTCCGACGATCAGGCTTGGAATCATCGGCTTTGGGATAAGAGGGCCCCAGATTGCAAAAGCAGCCGGGTTCCTCCATCCCGAAGATGTTGACAAGCTCAGGCAGGCTGCCATCGCCAACAGTAATGATACCAGGTATGAGGAGTTCATGGAGCAGGATGACCTGAATATAGAGGTCAGGGGGGTATGCGACATATTCTCCGTATATGCCGAAAGGGCCAGGGAGACAGGAGCAAACATTCACAGATCGGTTAACGGCGACAAAACGGGTACTGCTCCGGTAATATACACAAACTACAAGGATTTAATTTCAGCTCCCGATATTGATGCTGTCATCATTGCCACTCCCGATCACTGGCATGCTCCCATGGCTATAGAAGCTGCAAGGGCGGGGAAGCATGTTTACTGTGAGAAGCCAATGAGCTGGTCGGTTCAGGAGACATACGATCTGAGACAGGCCGTCAGGGATGCCGGTATTGTATTTCAGCTTGGTCATCAGGGCAGGCAGACGCTTGCATACATAAAGGCTAAGGAGGCCATTGACAGGGGCGTTATAGGAAAGGTTAACCTTATAGAGGTAACAACAAACAGGAACGATCCGAATGGTGCCTGGGTTTACCCGGTACATGAAAAGGCAGGCCCCGACACTATTGACTGGGAACAGTTCATTGGACAGGCTCCCTGGCATGAATTCAGCCTTGAGAGATTTTTTCGCTGGCGCTGCTGGTGGGATTACAGTACCGGACTGTCAGGAGATCTTCTGACGCATGAGTACGATGCCATGAACCAGATACTAGGTTTTGGTATACCCGATACCGCAATTTCTTCGGGAGGTATCTACTTTTTCAGGGATGGAAGAACGGTGCCTGATGTACTCCATACCGTTTTTGAATTCGAGAAGCAGGAGCTCACCCTTATGTACAGTGCCACCCTTGCCAGCAACAGGGTTAGGGGGAAGGTGATCATGGGGCACGACGGTTCAATGGAGGTAGGCAATACTCTGACCATTTATGCCGACAGAGCCTCGACAAAATACAGTAAGGAGATAAGTGAGGGAGTCATCAATACTGAACTGCCAATTCTTACCTTCACACCGGGAAGAAAGAATGTGGATGCAGTCACTTCGGCCACGGAACAGTATTTTGCCGGCAGGGGACTGCTCTATACCTACAGGGGTGGCAGGAGAGTTGATACAACCCATATTCATATAAGGGAGTGGCTGAATTGTATCAGAAACGGAGGAACTCCTTCATGCAATATCGACCAGGGCTTCGAGGAGGCAATAACCGCCCACATGGGTACAATAGCTTACCATGAGGGAAGGAAAGTGAGATGGGACAGGGACAGGGAACAGATAATATAAATAAAGGATATGGATACCAGACGTTCATTCATCAGGAAATCGGGCATGGCTGCTGCGGCTTGTGCCATAGCACCGGCAATGGCCTGCGGTAAAAAAAATCCCCTAACGGGACTGATACTGTATACTGTCAGGCAGGATATGTCGCGTGACCCCCAGGAAACACTTGCAGCTGTTGCCGCCATGGGCTACAACTGGATTGAGGCGGCCGGTTACTCCAACGGGCTGTTCTATGGTATGAAACCGGCAGAGTTCCGGCTGGCTGTGGAAGGGCTGGGCATGAAGCTGATAAGCAGTCACAACAGCATTAACCGCGAAAATGCCGACCAGGTGACCGATGATGCTGCGGAAGCCGGATTGAAGTACCTTGTTCTGCCATCACTTCCGAGAAACTGGAGTCGCTCCCTGGATGGATTCAGGGAAGCAGCTGATTTTATGAATTTTGCAGGTGAGATGTGCAAATCGAAAGGGATAAAGTTCGGATTCCATAATCATACTGTAGAATTCACGGATATTGAGGATGTTGTGCCCTATGATATATTGGCCGGGCAAACCGATCCCGCTCTCGTGACTTTTCAGATTGACCTTTGCTGGGCAACTGCTGCGGGAAAGAACCCTGTCGACTACATCAGGAAATACCCGGGCAGGTTTGAGTTGTGGCACCTTAAGGATATGACACCTGAAAAGCGCGATGCAACAATGGGAGAGGGGATTATCGACTTCAGACCCATATTCGACCTTAAAAAGATATCAGGACTGAAGTATCACTTCGTAGAGCAGGATAGTTTTGCCACACATACTCCGCTTGAGAGTGCACGTGTTAGCCGCGAGTACCTGGTTAACAATCTGTTATAGATGGTGTTCTGCGTTCCGGGCTTCGCCCGCCGGAGTTTGCCTTAGCAAGCGAAGGTGGGTTGTAGTGACGTATTGACGTATTGACGTAATGCTGTGCCCACCGAAGCCTTGGCGAAGGCAGGTTTATCGTTCCTGGTTTTGGGTGCAATGCTTTTCCCGGCCGCCGGATACCGGCCACCGGATGCCGGCCACCGGTTACCTCATACCGCCTGCCCTATGATAAGACTGCTACACTGCTGTCCATTTGCTGTTGGCGGCAGATGAACTGACCACGGCTTCAAGGAAGCGCATACCCCTTAGCCCTTCTGCTACGCCGGGATAGTCATTTTCCGGTGTCATATTCTCATTGACTGCCCTGATATCGCCGGCAAAGCACCTGTAGAGGTTGGCGAAAGCCTCAATGAAACCTTCGGGATGGCCGGCAGGCAACCTGGTGTACTTCATGTTTCTCTCTCCCTCGTTGCCTGACAGTGTTGCTGTACGGTAGACCTGGTAGGGGCTTCCGGTAATTCTTACCAGCAGGTCGTTGGGATTCATCTGTTCCCACGACAGGCTTCCCTTCTCACCATACACCCTGATTCGCAGGTTATTCTCCTCGCCGGTTGCTATCTGGCTGGCCAGCAAAGAGCCTTTAACGCCGTTTTCAAAACGCAGTAATACATTACCGTCATCATCGAGCTTCCGGTTGAAGAGGGTAGCCGTGATATCTGCGCTGATTTCCTTCACCCTCAGGCATGAGACATATTCAGCGAGATTAAAAGCATGTGTGCCAATATCACCCATTGTTCCTGCTATCCCTGCCCTGTCGGGGTCGGAACGCCACTGAGCCTGCCTGTTGCCGGCTCCTTTTGCATCAACGGAGAGCCATCCCTGCAGGTATTCGACAACTACCTTTCGTATGTCGCCGATATGATTCCTTCTTACCAGGTCGCGGGCAAGTTTTATCATGGGGTAGCCGGTATAGTTATGCGTCAGGCAGAAGAGCCTGCCGGTTGACCTGACCAGTTTACTTATCTCTTCCGCTTCGGCAACGTTCATGCATAATGGTTTATCGCACAATACATTGAATCCGGCCTTCAATGATTCGATTACCTGGCTGTAGTGCAGGAAGTTCGGAGTTACGACTGCTATGAAATGTGGCTTGATGTTGTCGGGCCGTCGGCTTTCCGCCTCAATCATGTCCTTCCAGCTGGTATAAATCCTTTCATCATCCAGTCCGATCTTTCTGCCACTGGCTATTGCATTCTCATGGTCGCTGCTCAACGCCGCGGCGACCAGTTCACACTCGCCATCGAGAGTTGCTGCCATACGGTGAACCGGTCCGATGAATGATCCGGTTCCACCACCAATCATCGCCATTCTTATTTTCATTTTCCCTCCGTTCCTTCTTCGGTGATAATATTATTCTTCCTGCCGAAAGCTGCAGCGGCATCCTTTATACGGTCTATGTCGCCGGCCAGGGTGACGGCAAAGCTTATTTTAATTGTGGTGTTGTCTTTCAGTAAAAAAGATACCGATAGCGGATGTATGTCAATTCTCCCGATATCAACGTTTTTAATAGTCCTTCTCCTGCCGATGGCACTTTTCTTAATTACTATCGTATCACTGCCTGTCAGAATATACCTGGAGGCATAACCCAGTCCCGAATATATCTGGAATGCTCCGAAGCCGAACATGAAGACAGAGGCCGCCCAATATTCAATGTTATCCGGTGAATTCAGGATATATACCGCCCACCAGATTGCGATAAAGATGCAGATTATCCCGAAAATTACCTGTAACACCTTGACAAACCGTGTATTTTCTCTTGCTTCAAGGGAGTATCTTTTCATCTGTCCGAAATAATTTCCCGCAATTTAGACTTTTTCGGGGAAAGGGCAAGGCTGGCGATGGATGGAACCGGAATGAAACAGAAAGAACACCGGTTCACAGGATTAATGGATTTCTTTTCGTTTTTAAGGATCAGAATGCGGGTTTTTATGACTGTTTTTTTTAAATTTAGCACAGAAATGACCAAATAAAAATCATGACATGAAAGAAAGACCCATGAAGATTACCCGCAGGTCCTTTGTCGGGACTACCTCAGCAGTGGCTGCAGGCCTGACAATTGTACCCTCCTCTGTTGTCAGCGGACTGGGACATATTCCTCCCAGTGACAAACTGAATGTTGCCGGTATCGGCATTGGCGGAATGGGCAACACAAATCTCAGGAACATTTCGAAGACTGAGAATGTTGTTGCCCTCTGTGATGTTGACTGGGGTTATGCCCGGAAGGTTTTCGAAACCTATCCCGATGCGAAGAGGTTCTGGGACTGGCGAAGGATGTACGATGAAATGGGCAACTCGATTGATGCCGTGATCATAGCGACAGCCGATCACACACATGCCATAACTGCTGCAAATGCCATTACCATGGGCAAGCATGTTCTGGTGCAGAAACCCCTGACGCATACTGTCTATGAATCCCGTCTTCTTACCAGGCTGGCGGCCAGTCATAAAGTTGCAACATCAATGGGTAATCAGGGTTCCTCTGCAGAGGGGGTTAACCTGATCGTTGAATGGATTAACAACGGTGAAATAGGAGAGGTGAGAAAAGTTGAGGCTTTCACTGACCGTCCCATCTGGCCGCAGGGACTAAACAGACCAGCCAGGGGCGAATGGGTTCCTGAAACATTAAACTGGGATCTTTTCATCGGACCGGCTCCGATGAGGCCTTTCCACAGCATTTATACTCCATGGAACTGGCGTGGCTGGTGGGATTTTGGCACTGGAGCTCTCGGCGATATGGCATGTCATATCCTGCATCCGGTCTTCAAGGGGCTGAGACTGACATATCCCACACGGGTACAGGGCAGTTCAACCCTGCTGCTCACTGATTGCGCACCGAATGCAGAAATGGTGAGGATGATATTCCCCGAAAGGGCGGTTCCAAAGGGATCAAAGGTTAAGATGCCGGAGGTGGAGATTACATGGTATGACGGGGGGTTGCAGCCTGTTAAGCCTGAAGGTTGGCCGGCCGGTAAGAATATGAACGACGGTGGTGGCGGTGTTCTTTTCCATGGCACCAAAGACACCCTGGTATGTGGTTGCTATGGACGTAACCCGTGGCTCCTTTCCGGAAGGGTACCCAATGCCCCGAAGACCGAAAGAAGGGTTGAGGGAAGCCATGAGATGGATTGGGTCAGAGCCTGCAAGGAGAGTCGCGATTCACGCGTTCCCACGAAATCAGATTTCAGCGAAGCCGGTCCGTTCAATGAAATGGTAGTAATGGGTGTATTGGCAGTGAGGTTGCAGGGACTTAACAAGGAGCTTCTCTGGGATGGGAACAGAATGGAATTCACAAATATCTCAGAGAGCGACACGGTTAAGATAGTAACGGAGGATACTTTCAGCATCACCGACGGACATCCGACATTTGAGACCAAATACACTGACCCTATGAATGCTAAATTATTCGCAGAGGAAATGGTCAGGCACTCTTACCGCGAGGGATGGTCACTTCCCTCGATGCCGGCATAATACACAATCAAAAAAACCAAACTTAAGAGAGATATGAAGAGAACAACAATTTTTATTACAGGCCTTGTGATGGCAACAATGATTTTTTCCTGTGGCCAGGGAGGCGGAAAGAAAGCCGCTGAAAAAGCCGCAGATGAGGGATGGATAGTTCTTTTTGACGGCAGTTCAACCGATGAATGGAGGGGATATGGTAAGGAGGAATTTCCGTCAGGAGCATGGGTTATTGAGGATGGCACACTTCATATCAAGGGTTCAGGCCGTGGTGAAGCCGGAAGCGGAGGTGATATCATTACAAAACGGAAGTTCTCCAACTTTGAACTTGAGATGGAGTGGAAGGTCTCGGAGGGAGGCAACAGCGGAATTCTATACCTTGCACAGGAGATCCCCGGGGAACCTATCTGGAAATCGGCACCCGAGATGCAAATCCTTGACAATGAGCGCCATCCTGATGCCAGGCTGGGCAAGGACGGCAACCGCCAGGCCGGTTCACTTTACGACCTTATACCTGCCGTGCCGCAAAACTCGAAACCGGTGGGAGAGTGGAACCATGTGAAAATAATGGTGTATAAGGGCACTGTCGTTCACTGGATGAACGGGGAGAATGTCCTTGAATATCACCTCTGGACAGAAGATTGGAACAACATGGTGGCAAATTCGAAGTTCAGGGACTATGAATGGTTTCTCAACACTGCACAGGAGGGTCACATCGGTTTACAGGACCACGGCGATGATGTCTGGTTCAGGAATATAAGGATTAAGGAACTGTAGATATCAGGTATCGGGTATCAGCTATTTCCCAGTCCGATATCGTCGGCTACCTCGCGCATGGCCATGATGCAGTCGTGTATCATGTCGTTGAGGTCAACGCCCAGCATGGCGGCGCCCTTTTCTATCACCGAACGGTCGACGCCGGCAGCAAAGCGCTTGTCGGTCCATTTTTTCCTGACTGACCTGGCCTCCATGTCGAGGACACTCCTCGATGGTCTTACCAGCGCACTTGTTGTTACCAGCCCGGTGAGCTCGTCCATGGCATAAAGCGTCTTCTCAAGAAGTGTCTTAGGTTCTATATCGGTAACCAGGCCCCATCCGTGACTCATAACCGCCCGGATATATTCCGCGGGCCAGTTGTTTTCCTGCAGGATTTTTTCTGTCATTTTGCAGTGTTGTTCGGGGTACATCTCGTAATCGAGGTCATGAATCAGACCAATGACTCCCCACATTTCCTCATCTTCTCCGTGCTTGCGGGCCATGTATCTCATTACTGCCTCAACCGAGAGGGCATGTTTGTAAAGACTTTCGGACTCATTGTACTTAAGGAACAGGTCAAGTGCCTGTTTACGTGTTGGCTTGCCGTTCATGGTGGATATATATTCTAAATCTTTAAAACTTTCACTCTTTTGCTTATCAGATAGCCCTTAATGGACAGAACATAAACTCCGGGTGGCAGATCAACAGCACGGATTGTAATTGTGTTGTCTCCCTCAGAAAGAGGATGCCTGGTGACAATCATCTTCCTGCCGGAGGCACTTGTGACGGTTACCTCCACTTCATCATCTTCCGGAGAAGAAATGAAAATTCTGATCTGGTCACTGAAGGGATTGGGATATGCCCTGATATCTTCCCTGATCCTTGTATTATCGATCATCAGCCTGATGGTGTCATTATAGAGAAAATCATCACCGTTATTGAAGCTGTACACTGTGATGCTGTAGAAGCCATACTTCGACAGGTCAAGAGGTCTTCCGAAAGTAACCTTCAGTGAATCGCGGTAAGGTATGGTGCCCGGGAAATACTCCGAAACATATGTATTTGTTTCCTCCACGGTATAGGCCAGAAAGAAACCGTTAATGGCGCTGTTACCCAGGTTTTTCACCAGCACGGTAACCGGCTCTTCACCATATTCTTCAGCGTGTGCTGGACTTTCGAGGGATGCCAGTCCGATATCGCGTGTGGCAAAGGCCGATTCGGGGAAGGATATCATGTCAATCCATGCCCTGTCGAGACCAACGGCTTTGCTCCCATCCTTGGAATACATCCATTCCAGCAGGTGGACGCCGGGACTGAGTATTGTCTCTCTTTGTGTCCATCCCTGTTCGCCTGATACCCTGAAAACCTCTTCCCCGTTAACCAGGAATCTCAGGAAGTCATAGTTGGGCTCGGAGGAGACCTTATACCAGAACTTCAGAGTGTCGGTCTCCGGTATGTCGATGCTTATTCTCAGTGTCGATGAGCTGCTGTTGGAGATCGTTCCCGACGTGGCGCTCTTTATTCCGTCATAGGAGTCGGTCTCCGTTATTATCCAGGGCGTCGTTTCACTGATTATCCACGGGAACAGGTCGAAGTTGCCATATTCAAAGCTCTCTTTTATTTTCCCGGTAAACATGTCAAACTGCCTGTTGTTGGAGTAGAAACCACAATCGACGGTCGATTCAAGAGATAGCCGGGTGCCTGGTGCGGCCAGGGGTGAAATGGTTGCGACTGCTTCTATTTCAATTGTCTCCCCGGGCGGTATAAGGCCTGTCCCTATCACCGTTTCCTGTAAAGAGATGCCCTCGGAGATATCAGTCAGCCTGAATATTCCAACTGCATCGCTTGAACCGCTGTTGTTGACCGAGAACACGAAATTCAGTGTTTCACCTCTGTCGGGCAGACCGTTGCCGTTTCCCCAGGAGCTGTCATCGAATCTGAGGGAGACAATCGACAGGAATGGTGACTGGACAATGATATCATGGACATAGTCTGCTGCAGATTCACTATTGGCAACGGTAATGACAAAGGATATTATTCCCTGGTCAGGTATGTTGCTCCCGATGCTGATTGTGAATGCCTTGTCGATAGTGACCTCGGTTTTGGCAGGGATCTCCCCGATGGAGGCTGAATCGGATAGTATTGTAACCCACTCGGACTCTGATCTGATCTTAATATAAGTATCAGAGGAGGTTTCATTCCCGAGATTGGATATTTTCATTCCGAGGTAGAGAGTTTCACCGTAGTCAGCCTTGCCGTTATTATTTTCCGATGCATCGTTGATTGTGAAGCTGTCGGCACTTAGCCAGGCCTTTTCACTATCTCCGAAATAAAGAGTCCTGATAAAAGGTTTACGTCCCTGCCCCGTTATTACCACCATGCAGGAATCGCCTGTCATTTCCGGCAAGGATAGCTGGGCATATCCCGAAGGGCTGACATAAGATGCATCCCACAGACTATCGTGGTCAGACACCGCGGCGTATGTAAATGGCGGGGCTGTGATATAAAGTGTTCTTATCCCGTACGGTATTGTATCGGGCAGATTTACCGGGATGATTTCCTGGGTTCCAATAACAGGGATGAGCGAGGGGTCGCCAAGCAGTGCATAGGTTTCCCAGTAGCGCTTCTTGAGAGTTGATGAACTCTGTGTTACTGCCAGTAAACCAGCGAAGTTAACATGTCCCATTGTGAAGAACCATTCTGAAGGCAGCTCACCGTTAGTATGAAAGAGCCTGTCATAGAAGCCGAGTTCATCAGGTGAATAAAGGGGATTAAGTGTGACATCTCCCGCTCCAATCGCGTAATAGTAATCCTCGTCCCAGTATGAGTCGGTTGTGCATCCTATAAATCCTATTGCTCCCTTGTCGCGGCCCAGTATGAGGGTGGCAGCCAGGCTTGTGGTAGAGTTATACATACCTGTAAGGCAGGCATTGCTAACGATGAAAGGATACATATTGGTATTGGAAAGAGCCGCGGCATCGATATTGGTGAAGGTAGGGTCCTCCCATCTGCTTACAGCGCCGTGTCCGGTGTAGTTCATGAAGGCAAGTCCCCGGTTCAGAAGGAGCTTAACCGAATCATCCATGTTGTAGGAAACGGGGTAATTGAACGATACAGGGTTAAGCCCCTGTTCCTCATTAAGGTAGTATGATGAGGCATAGTTTACATGTCCGTTCATGTATGTGGCATGTCCGGCGTCATTGCCTGCAGTTATGAGGGTATTGAGGAAGAAGCTATTGGTATCGGCGAACTCCTGCCGTTCATACATGAGTATCTTGCTGACAGCCGATCGCACGTCAGCAGTATCTTTAGCGGGAATGCGGCCGATATACATTTCAGGCAGATAGTCGCCGTCCCCTGTGAATTCACCATAGTAAAGATCTGAAAGGTATGTTGTTCCTTCAGCCCTCGGTATTTTGGAGGCATCACCGACTATAAGCAGGTATTCGGGCGGGGGGTATCCTTCGGGTGACGAGTTGTATACCCTTGAAAGTGTATCTTTCAGTTGGGTGAAGGTAGTACCGGCAAGAGTCTCTCCCCTGTATATGACTGATACCCTGAATCCCTTCTGGTTTTTCCATCTGATAAGGGGTTCAAGCTGTGTGCGGAAAGTGGTGTCGGACAGAATGACCATTCCCGCAGGCTTATCTGTGAATCCGTTGATGAGCTGATCGGGGGTGAAACTCTTGATTTTGTCGGGAGGCTCATACTGAGTGGCCGGATGTTGGCTTTTTGCCGCCGGGACAAAGGAAATTGTTATTTCGGCAGATGTGATTACCTCAAGTTCATTCTTCACCGGGTTGTAGCGCGCGGGGATAAAGGTAAGGGTAGCCAGCCGGTGTCCCCTTAAGTTCCCGGTATATTCAACAAGCAATGTATCTCTTCTGCTGAACTCATTTCTGGTGTAGGTCGGGGCATCCATCACGAAACGCTCCTGTTGCTGCCGCTGCGACTTTGACAGGGGAGGCTGTGAAGGCATGAGCCTGCCCCTGACGCCACGTGTTTCGGGTCTGATGGTGATGGTCTGAATATTGGTGTACCTGACCTTCACATCAGAATAATCGGGTACGTTGATGAGTTTTGTAATTACGGGGAGTTCAGGCCTGCCCGTATCTGAAAGCATGTGATGCGCCGGTATTACAAGCCTGAAAAATGTGCCGCCGGTCGTTTCGTGTGATTTTAAAGATAACTCAGGCAACGAATAGGATATCGACAGGGAGTGGGAATCGGATCCGGTTATTTCGAAAGTACCGGTACCGGAAAATAGAAATTTGCGGGTCTCATCCTGATATGAGACCTGTGATGCGGCAACAAGAAAAACCATTGCCGCCGGAATACTCAAAAGCACCCTTTTCAGGTTCACAACCTTAAAACCTTTAACCCAAATCTGCCACAATTTATTAAAAATATCCGTAGCATCGATGTATAAATATATTAATGCCCTTGCATGAATGCTGATTTTGTTATCTTTGATAATGTTTTAAATTGCACTCCAAAAATTATGCAAATGCGGAACCAGCGCGAAGGTGCCGCATCGATAAATATGGAGTACATAAATATAAACGCATGAGAAGGTTAATTGTTCTTCTGGTAATTTCGGTGATCTGTTATCCCTCTTTGCATGGACAGACAAACAGGTATGGTGTGCCGCTTCATGGTACCTATAACCTTGAGCCTACCGGGGCGGCCGAATACAATCACTGTATGACCAAGGACAGGAACGGTATTGTCTATTTCGGCAATGACGGCAGGGGAGTCCTGAGGTATGACGGAGCCAACTGGACACTCATTGATCTGGAGAAACAGGCTACTCTTTACGCCATAGCCTCAGATGAAAACAACATTATCTACGTTGGGGGTAATTATGAATTCGGATACCTTAATCCGGCCAGCAACGGTTCACTGAAATATACCTCCCTCTCACGCAGGTTAGACTCTATTGCTGACATCGGGAGGATCCTCTCCATAGTTATTGAGGATGGAAGGGTAATCTTCTCATCGGCTCGTGGAATATTTCTCTATTCCTTGCCGGAAGATACGGTCAGGTTTATTGATACTCCCTCACTGGGATACAGGAACCTGTTCAGGATGGTCAAGGCCGGAGACAGGATATTTATCAGCGAAAACGTCAGCGGCCTCCTGGAGTTAAGGAATGATTCCCTCTTTCCGGTTCCGGGAGGCGAATACTATGCCAGGAAAATATGCACAGCCATTTTGCCGTTCGGTGATAACAGGCTTCTGATCGGAACCTATACTGAAGGTCTTTCGGTATTTGATTATTCAGCCGGAAGTGTAAATGATAGTTTTATTGATGCCGGACTGAACAACCGGCTTCAGAGTGCTCAATTATACACGGGAACCCTGATCGGAAGCGACTATTTTGCTGTCGGTACCCTTGACAGGGAGGGTGTTCTTGTGTTCGACAGGAATGGAGACCTGGTTTACCAGTTTACCTCCGATAATGTCAATATCGACAATAATGTAATAACGGCCCTTTACAGTGACCCGGAAAACCTCTCCGAACTTTGGGTTTGCACACCGGGATTTGCAACCAAAATTTATCTTAACCTGCCTTTTACTTCCTTCTCCAAGTTCCAGGGTGTCCGCTCAGGGGTCAATGCGATCACCAAGGCCGGGGAGACAGTTTACATTTCACATGATAATGGTGTCCTTAAGCTTGTAACCGGGGTGAGTGGGTATGCCAGTTTCATCGATCTGGCAGGCATCAGCGACCCGACCTACCCCCTAAAGACATTCAACAACGGCAGGGATGAATTCGTAATTGCCGGAACACAAAAGGGTGCCTTTGTCATTGACAGGAATGACAGGGTTTACAGTCTTGAGGAAAACCTTGACAGGGGAGAAAAAGCCCCTCGTGATACCCGTCGTATTGTCCAGTCAGCATTGAATCCGAATATTGTTTACCTGGGGGTTTCAAGGGCGCTGTTTGTTGTGAAGTATGCGGGTAACTACAAATGGGAGCGCATATCAGAGGTAAGGAGGTTCGAGGGAATTGTAGACCAGATTTATGAAGACAGAAACGGTTCCGTCTGGGTTTCAACCGATGTAAGTAATTCGGTGTACAGGCTTACCTTCACCGAGGGGGTAGAGGACACACTGATAACCGAATACAACAGCCAGAATGGTCTTCCGTCGCGTACCGGGATCAAAATCCGGCAATTCGGCGACACCCTTTACGCTATCACGCCTGAGGGCGTTTTCCGGTTCAACAGCGATAATAACGGTTTTACTCCAAGCAACGAACTTTTCGACGGTTTTACGGCAGGACATGAGGTAACTTTTATCCAGGTTGACAGTGATGGGGATTTCTGGCTCAGCAGCAAGACATCACGTTTTTTTGAAACCTATGCACCGGCACGGTCGAAGAGGTCAGACTTTATCTATCTTCCGTTCTATGCGCTGCCTAATGTGCCAACCTATGACATGCAGGAGATAGATGGCAAAATATGGATGGCCAAATCGAAGAATGTCTTTGTTACCGATAAGGAGAAACTGAAGCGCCCTGATCCGATAGTAAAAGTCTTCATCAACAGGATTACCATCGGGGCCGATTCATTGTTCCTGGATCAGAGTTTCACCTCCACCGACAGGTATGGTCGTCTTTATCCCGTATATACGTCGGAAGGACTGGCTCCGGTTGAGTTCCCCTTCAGGTCCAATGACATCTCCTTCTCATGGACCTCCAACTACTATATTGACGAGGAAAAGACTCTCTACAGCTATTTTCTTGAAGGTAATGATGAGGACTTTTCACGGTGGGATAATTTATTGTACAAGGACTTCAGTAACCTGGGTTATGGGCACTACAAGTTCAGGCTGAAGGCCAGAACACTGACAGGCATTGAGAGCGAAGAGGCTGTTTTCGAGTTTGAAATTCTCAAACCATGGTATGCGACATTCCTTGCCATAATACTGTATATTATTGCCACAGTCGGCATTATACTTGTCATAATCAAGGCATATACCAAAAGACTGATCAATGAGAACCTGAGACTGGAAGGCATAGTTGCCGAACGTACCGCCGAGGTTGTGAAGCAGAAGGAGGAACTCGAGTCGAGTATCCATTACGCCAGCAGGATCCAGAGGGCATTACTCCCTTCCGAAAAGATACTATCGGAGAACCTCAGAAACTATTTCGTGTTGTTTAAACCACGTGACATAGTAAGTGGTGACTTCTACTGGATGACTAAGAGATCGGAAAGGCTCTTTATAGTTGCGGCCGACTGTACAGGGCACGGCGTGCCAGGAGCATTCATGAGCCTGCTGGGTATGTCATTTCTCGATGAAATCGTTAACAAATCTTCGATTCAGAGAGCAGACCTGATACTTAAATCCCTGAGGATCCATGTTACCAACTCCCTCAAGCAGATGGGAGAGGAGGATGAGACTAAGGATGGCATGGATATGGCCCTTCTGGTGATTGATTTCAGGGAGAGCAAGATTGAGTTTTCGGGAGCCTACAATCCATGCTTCAAGATAAGGCGGATGACTGGTGAGGAGACTAAGTCATTTGAATCGGATGGCGGATCATCAGATGAGGGAATGATGTCGAATGGCCGCTACATTCTCGAAACCGTTGCAGCATCAAAGATGCCAATAGGGATAAGCGGGAAGATGAATAAGGATTTCATACTCCATGAGTGGAAGCTGGAGAAGGGTGTATCATATTATCTTTTCTCTGACGGTTACGTCGACCAGTTTGGCAGCAACGGCAAAAAATTCATGAAGAGAAACTTCAAGAAGTTGCTGCTCGACATCCAGGAATTTCCGATGAAGAAGCAGAAGGAGATACTTGAGGAGACTCTCAAGCAGTGGATGGGAGACACACCTCAGATAGATGACATACTTGTACTCGGACTCAGAACCGACTGATCACCCTAACTACGACACGTTTGTAACCTCACCTGTAATCTCGTAATCGTAACCGGGATATTCGAATATTTTAGCTCTCGGTTCTGTAACACCCAGCGAGTAACCCCATACTGATGTGTATTCATCGGTGTCTTCCCCCATCTTCTCGAGCTGTTCGAAGTAGCGGATCATGGGCTTGGACTCAATGATGTAATCTTTCCTTTGTTCATTAACTGCCGGACTGTGCCGCCGTTCAGTATCGTGGTCGAACTCGAGAATCCTCCTGCCACGCCTTGTGATTCCTACCACCCTGAATGAGAGACTTTTTCCTATACCCGGGAGGTTCATAATATTCCTGTCGGTTGCAAGAAATGGCAGTTTGTATTTTTCTTTCAGCGACCCGATCCTGCTAATGAGATCACCTTCACCGGAAAGCATTTCCTCGAGGTCGTGGTCGATACTTTCCGGCGGAATAATACCCGGGTATTTCTCTTCGGTCATCTCCTGGAGCGAACGTGCGTTTGTGGCGAAGTTCCGGTAGTTTTCCATGTAACCCTTCACTGAAAAGGTGTAATAGGTTAGAACCCCGATATCGTTCAGCGCCTTCCTTAGCTTTGCAGTGTGACCCCTCCGTGAACCTGCTGCCGTAAACACCATCTGGTTGGTAACTATCCATCCTGCAGAAAGAAGTTTCCGTACCGCTTCCCTCGATTCAGGAGTGATTTCAGCCGGAGAGATGAAATGGGTCTGAATGATGAACTGTTTAATACCCTCTTCCGATGCCTTTTCCCTGAAACGGCTCAATATTTCCACCAGACTGTCAGTGACTCTCTGTGGCAGATATACGGGCAGACGTGTTCCCAACCTTACCCTCAGCATTTCCGCATATCTGGTTCCCTCTTTCCTTGACAGGTTGGCTTCTCGCTTCCTGACTGCCATGTCGTACACCGCATCGAGAATCACCTTAAGTGAGCCGTCAGAACTCATGAGGGCGTCACCTCCGGTAATGAGGATATCCCTGAGCTGACTGTCATTTTCAAAATATGACATAAGCAGGCCAAGCTTATCCTCCCAGCAATCATCGGGTTTGAGTTTATCGAGGTTGAAATTCAGGTGTCCGCGCTGGAAATCGTACATCCTCTGGCACGAAACACATAGTCCGCCACAGGCTCTCCCCATGGTGTCGGGAATGAGGATGGCAACCTCGGGGTAACGGCGATGAATGTTGGTCTCATTGGGGAGGAGCCAGCCGGCTGCATTTGGTTTGCCGGGCTCCACCATATCCTCCTTTTCCCATGCTTCTATACGGCCGTATTCATCGATCAACTCCTTGCTGTATAGAACATATTCCCTTATGGTTTGGTCGGCATAGAGTGTCCCCTCATCGTAGCTGGCACTCAGCAGTGACAGGTAGTAGGGATTGATGAAAAAGGGTATGCCGGCCTTTCTTGCATTTCTGAGCAGGTCAACGGTGTCGGTATCGAGCGACATGTCGAGCATTTCATTCATCAGATCGGGACTTCTTACAGCGAAATGAAGGTGGAACATATAGTCATTCCACCATCCGGTAACAGTTTTAACCTTCTCATCGTGCGTAAGGCCTTCCCTGAAGGTAAACTCGGGTGTGCCGGTATTGCCTTTTTCAATGAGCTTGATGAGGAGGTTGATAATTCTTTTCCTGTTTGCCTCCCTGCTTTTTATCATCGGTTCCTCCGTTCCGGAAGGATATCTGTCCATCCATTCGCTTATCTTTTCAGGTGTGGGAATAATTCTGGGTTCCTGCCCTGAGAATTGCCTGAATAGGTGAATCATATCCCTGAAGAAGTCGGGTCTGCCACCTCCCTTGCGCTTGTGTCTTGCAAGCCATACTATCGTAAATGGGTCATTAACTGATAATTGGATCCTCTTATTAAGATTTTCATATTCCTTACCCGCATTCACAAGGTAATCGTGGATCCTGATTGCGGCAATCTCCTCCCACTTCAACCTGCCTGTATCAGTCTTCTGTTTCAGGCTCCTTTTTGCAACCTGCAGTGCATAATCGTGGCCATTGGAGAACCAGTCATAAATATCGGCAAGTAGTCTGGAATTCGCCTCGGCAGGAGTTTGTGAACCGTCAATTATTGCCGCAAGCCGGGGATTTTCATCAAGCAGCTTGCAACAGAGCCTGTATGACAGGGGGGATATGTTGATTCTCGTTATCTTTTTATTTACATCCATAATCTGAAAAAGAAATTTATCCGGAAGGGGGTGTCCGGTCAATTAATTAAAAAAAATACGTTGTTATTTCCCCACAATAATTACAAAGGTAGTCATTTTCAGGCTACCAGCCAAGAAAAAGAGACTATGCGAAGCCGTAGAAGGCCTGTAATGTAATGATTATCAGCGGATCATTATTCTGTCGGAGTGCCGGGTGGCTCCACCAGGGAAGCCAGGTAGTAGTAGGTTCCCTTCTCGGTGATTTTCATTTCGAGGATATCGAGGAGAATCAGGCTGACAAGAATCTGCCTGGCCCTGTTATTGTTGATACCGGTTAGTCGCCTGAAGCCCGACAGGGTTATTGAGCCTTTGTTTCTCAGGTGGTTCATCAGCATGTTTTCCGTTTCGGTGAAGGTAACCATTACACCACGTTTCATTTTCTCCTTCCTCCAGAGTTCGAGCAGGACACTGTTGGCGAGGATGTTCTGGTCATTCTGCCTTGAGTATGAGCGCCACCTGCCATCGTCTGATTTGGCCTTGTAAGGTCTTTTGCCACCCTTCTCAACCTTAACTTCGAGTACGGTTTTTCCTTCTATGGTGTGATGCTTTATCGTTACCGGTATCTCAGGTTTGCAGAATAGTCTTGATGCTGTTTCAATCATATAGATTTCCTCATCGTCTCTTACCCCGGCGATTGCCCCGTTATCCCTGACACCTATGAGCAGGGTACCGCCTTCGGTGTTGGCAAAAGCCGACAGCGTTCGGGCTATTTTCCGGCTGTCGGAGATGCAGTACTTGAAGTCGAGCTTCAGTCCCTCTCCGGCTGCTATCATCTCTTTAAGATACCTGGTCACAACTAATATGTGGGTGATTCAGAAATTAAAAATTACTCCCTTTGGTCGTGAGCTCGTCCGGCTGTCGCCGTTCTCGGTTCAACAATTGCTTTCGGTGGGTTCGGAACGGTAGCAGGATTCGGGTTAATGATCAGTTATGTTTAAGCCCGGTGAACCAGTCAGCCAGCGGCACCGGGTTGTTACCGGTGACGGCACCATCAACTATCACAAGGGTGACATCATCATCAAATCGGTATAGTAACGGTTTATTCCCTTCTCCGTCATCCAGGCCGATTCGTATAATGAATTCATCGGCTCCGGCTTTGTCACTGAATGTGACGACGTTGACTTCGGTTTGCTCATACCCTTCAATACCGGTAATGTTCCAGATGGTTCTGAACCGGGTACCCTTAAGCATTTCCGAATGGTCAGCCATGCCGTTGTCAACACCGAGCATCCCCCTGCTGAACTTAATTTCAGCATTGATGGAGTCGAATACTCCTTTCCTGAAGGGATAACCAGGTTCAAAGGCGACCGGTTCGATCGTGGAAAGCATGGAGCCGGCCACGCGCAGTGCATAATTATACTCTTCAGGGGTTCCCTCCTGAAGGATCACAGACAGATAGAAAGAGGCCTTGACCGACTGTAACTGCCAACGGGTACCACAATTGTATGTTCCCGGTCCGGAGACAGAATCGCAACCGAAGCGCGATACGGAGAAGATACCATAAGCTGCCACCGGGTCATTCATCCGGTACAGGTCAAACCTGATGTTTTTGCCCCTGTACTCTATCTCATGTACCAGCAGGGAATTGAAGCCATACTCGAGGTAGATATCAGCCCCTCCGTTGATGTATCCCCAAAGGGAGTTACCGTCGAAGGTGGCTTTCCTGACGATTTTTCCTTCACCGATGGCTGACATATCCGGGCCAATGGCATCAGGCTGCGCCAGGCAGTTTGTCATCAACCAGACCAAAGACAGAAATGCAGTAATCCTGGTCACGAAAGATCCTTTCTGATAAGTGTTATTTTTTCGTTTTCAAATTCCCCCAGACCCATCTCGCTGGCCATTTTCAGGGTCACGATACCTGACCCCGTATCCTCTTTCTGAATTCCCTTTTCGATTCGTTTTG
>JAVEWX010000188.1:0-4766 GCA_034004335.1 Bacteroidales bacterium
AGGGCTATGCGTTTTGTTTTTATGTGTCCATATAATATTTATTTTTCTACTATTCTCCTATTCTCCCCCTCTCGCCCTCTCGCCCTCATGCCCTCACGCCCTCATGCCCTCACGCCCTCACGCCCTCATGCCCTCACGCCCTCACGCCCTCATGCCCTCACGCCCTCACGCCCTCATGCCCTCACGCCCTCACGCCCTCATGCCCTCACGCCCTCACGCCCTATTTTCGTTATAAGTTGAAATTTTCAATCTGATCTTTTATCTCCTTCAGGAACAATGTTGCAGGTCCTCCGTCAATTGCACGGTGGTCGTAGGTAAGCGACAGTCCCATAAAGGGGATGAAGACAAACTGGTTGTTCCACACGTCGGCCGGTCGGTGTATAATAGTGCAGACTCCGAGGATCGCTGCCTGGGGGAGATTGACAACGGGAGTGAACATTTCGACCCCGTAGTTTCCGAGGTTTGATATTGTAAAGGAGGCTGCAGTGCTCTTTATGAGCTCAGGGTCAATATTTCCCTTCCTGCATGCATCGGCGGCCGACCGGAGTTCTGCGGAAAGTTTTCTTATATCCATTGTGTCGGCGTTTTTCACAGCCGGAACCATCAGTCCCCGCGGTGTGTCGACGGCTATTCCAAGGTGGACGCTGCTGTAGGATTTTATTGTATCGCCCAGGAAGTGCGAGTTTGCTTCGGGGAACTTCTTGAGAGCCCTGATCACACACAAGCAGATCATGTCGTTCAGGGTAATATCCTGTTTTTCCTTTCCTGAAGCAAGTCCTTCCTTGACTCTCTTTCGTGCATCGAGCAGACTGCGGACATCAGCGCTCATGTGATGAGTTAGCTGTGCTGAATTCTGAAGTGATGAATGCATTGCCTTTGCAATTATCCTTCGTATGTTGCTGACAGGCTGTTCCGTGAATTCTGTTTCGGGTGCTTCGGCAGAAACCTTTGCAGTGACTGCTGTCGAAAGAGCCTTTTCAATATCTGATACCACTATCCTTCCGTTGGGGCCTGTCCCTGTTATCTGTGAAAAATCAACTCCCTTGTCTGCGGCCAGTTTTTTTGCCCTGGGTGAGATTCTTATTTTTTCGTCAGGGGCAACAGAATTATCATTATCTTCAATTATCTCAGTTCGTTGCTTTTTTTCGTCTGCAACAGGTTGTACGCCGGCGGCCTGTGAAGTGTCTCTGCCGGGATAGAACGGTTCTGTCGCTTCGCCCGGCTGACCAATGACTGCAACATTCACGAGTACCGGCACCTCAGCACCTTCGTCGAAGAAAGTTTCAAGCAGGATGCCTTCCACAGGAGATTCCATCTCGAAGGCTGCCTTGTCGGTCTCATAGGAAAAGAGAAGATCGTTAACATTTACTCTGTCGCCGTTGCTTTTGTACCATTTTGTTATAATACAGGATTCGACTGACTGCCCCTGCCTGGGCATGATTACGGGTGTTGCCATTTTTTATAGTTTGAATTGAATGATCAGGATTTCAGGGTTCAGTGTTGAGGGTTTAAGGTTTAAAGTTTAAGGGGTTTTGCCCCCACTTGGGGGGGTGGGGGGGGTAAAGTTCAGGATTTAAAGTTTTTATGCCCAAATACTGTAACGTCTTAACTCTTTCATGCCGGTATGTCGACACTTGTCAGAATAGGTACGATTTGTTTCTTTACATATATTTTCCATGTAATTATAAATCAGAGGCTACAAAAATATGAAAATTAACTTGTATTTACAAGTAGAAAGAAATATATTTACAAAAAAAATCCGTAATGGTACAGTATAAGAAGATACCACAGCACAGGAAGCTTTACGAGATTCTCCGGCGACACATCGTTGAGGGTATCTACAGGGAGGGAGACCTGCTGCCTTCGGAGAACGAATTGTGCCAGCTTTACGGAGTTACACGTCCTACGGTACGGCAGTCGCTGGCCAGCCTGGCCGGCGACGGATATATCCGCAAGCATCAGGGAAAGGGAAGCATTGTTCACCATCTTCCCAGGGAGATAGGTATTCTGTCGGTTTCGGGTACAACCTCGGCAGTGGGTGACAGAAATCTCAAGACAAGGATTATGAGGAAACCTGTTCTCAAACCCTGGCCTGATAAGTTCATGTTCCCCCTTTCGGAGCTGGAAAGCGAATCAGGATGCATTTATATGGAACGGCTCCGCCTGCTGGATGAGACACCAATTTTCTATGACATAAGCTATATTGCAAACATTAATCTTCCCAGGATAACATCACGGCAGTTTGAGAACCGCTCTCTTTTCCAGATTTTGCGGGATCATTACCAGATAGTCATAAAAGGCGGTGAACAGAGGATCAAAGCAATACCTGCATCTCCAAGGATAAGCAGTTTTCTGGCTCTGGGGAAGGGAGAACCTGTCCTTCATCTCGAACGAAAAATGGAGACCAATATTCCCGGACTATTCCTATACTCTTCTATTTTTTGCAATACCGTAAAATATTCTATCTTCGGGAGGTTTTAGGGTTGAAAGACCGAAGACCTTAAATTATTCGGGGTTAGGGATGTTGCTTGAAAATCTCCTAAAAAGAATATGAACAGAAGAGAAATGATCAGGAATGCGGCTCTCCTGGCTGCAGTGCCATATTTTTCAGGAAGCTCTGTTACGGAAATTATTACGGACAGATCAGCTGTTTTATCTGCTTTGCCTCAGAAGAGATTTGGCGACAGACGTGACTGGTTTTTTGAAAAGCGTTTCGGCATGTTCGTTCACTGGGGGCTTTATGCCATACCCGGATGGCATGAACAGCACCAGTGGAGGGCAAGGGTGCCCAGAGCCGAATTCATGAAGCTTGCCGGTCAGTGGAATCCCGTGAAATTCAACCCTGCCCGCTGGCTCGACCTGATGCAGGCAGCCGGTATGAAATATATCACTGTAACGGCAAAACATCATGACGGATTCTGTCTGTGGGATACCCGCGAAACTTCCTTCAATACAATGAACACTCCCTATGGCAGGGACATCATCGGAATGCTTGCCGATGAATGCCGCAAAAGGGATGTCCCTCTCTGTATCTATTATTCAATTGCTGATTGGAATCATCCGGCCTACCCGAACCAGGGACGACATCATGAACTACCGGGTCCGGAGCCTGGCGATCGGCCCGACTGGAATGTCTATCTTGAGTTTCTGAAAGCTCAGGTACGCGAGCTATGTACAAATTACGGCGAGATAAGCGGTTTCTGGTGGGATATGAATGTGCCTCAGCATAAAGATACCTCAATAAATGAGATGATACGAAAGCTTCAGCCATCGGCGGTGATCAACAACAGAGGATTTGATGAGGGTGACTTCGGTACTCCTGAACGTGATTTCGATTCTGCAGCAGCTGAGGCAGGGACTCTGGAGCGGCTTACCGAGGCGTGCCAGTCGGTGGGAATGGAGAGCTGGGGCTACAAATCGGATGAGGATTACTACTCCGATTTTCATCTCCAGGGAAGCATAGACAGATATCTGGCCAGGGGAGCCAACTACCTCCTTAATGTCGGTCCGGCTGCTGACGGAAAAATCCCTGCTGAATCAGCATCAATTCTCAGGAGACTCGGAAAGTGGTACCTTACCGTAGCGGAGTCTTTTGAAGATGCCGATCCAGCTCCCGGCCTGCTGGCGGCCCGGGATACCTTCGTGACAAGGAAGGGAAATGTAATATATATTCATTTTCACCGGGGCAGCTCCGGCAACGGCTATAAGCTCAAGCCATTGGACGTTCTTCCCTTAAAGGCTGAAATCCTGAATAATGGTAAACCGGTTGAAACAGTGGTCAATCTTTGCCCGAGCGATCACCTGGAACAGAAACCTTACCTTAGAATCAGAAACTTACCGGTTAACAGGATGCAGGGCACTGTGATGGTGGCAAAACTGGAATTCGCAGGAGATGTTTTTAAAAGAAAATCTTAATTTTATAAGCTTAAAATAGTAACTATATAAAAACCAACAAATAAACCAAACATAAACCTTATGGAAAATCAGAAAAACCAATGGAGCAGACGCCGTTTTCTGGCCACCGCAGCAGCAGGAGCCGCAGGTATCGCCGTAATTCCCCGTCTCACAGGATGCGGAAGAGTCCCTGACGACGGGATCATCAGGCTTGGATTTATAGGGCTTGGACGACAGGCAATGTCTCTTCTTAACGGATTCATAAGAATCCAGGGAGTGGAAGTGGTAGCCGGATGCGATGTTTACGGTATTAAGCGCAAACGCTTCGAGAAAAGGGTGAGCGACTTTTACACAAAGGAAGGCAAAACCGTTGAAGTTGAAACCTGTGAAAAATACCAGGACCTCCTTAAGAGGAAGGATATCACAGCCGTGGTTATTGCTGTTCCTGATCATTCACATGCTATGATAGCCATTGCAGCCTGCAAGGCAGGAAAGGATGTGTATCTCGAAAAGCCCATGACCTTTACAATTAAAGAGGGCCAGGAACTTAAGAAGGCAGTCCGTGAGAACGGGCGCGTCCTTGCAGTCGGTAGCCAGCAGCGTTCCGATGCCAATTTCCAGCATGCAGTCAGTGTGGTTCAGTCGGGAGCCCTTGGGCATATAACCCTTGTTAACGCTTATGTGGGCGATCCTCCGAAACCATATGATCTGCCCGAGGAAACCATTCCTGCCGACCTTAACTGGGATCTGTGGCTCGGGCCTCTTGCTGTACCCATTCATTATAACAGTCAGCTTAATCCTCCTATAACGCTGGATCCGGAACAAAATGAAAAGATATGGGGTGCATGGAGATGGTACAAGGAAATGGGGGG
>JAVEWX010000189.1:0-4733 GCA_034004335.1 Bacteroidales bacterium
GATCTATAATTCTGAGGCTTATGAAAAGAAAATTGCTGTATGCAACAGGTCTTGTTCTTATGGCTTTATCCCTTCACTCGTGTGAGGGTCTGTTTCAGAACTGCAAGACCTGTGAGCTGGTAAAATACGATGAAAACGGTGACGAATTTGACAGGGGAACCCCCATTGAATTGTGCGGTGCGGAACTGCTGGCCAAGGAGGCAATGGGAACCTATTCCATTGGCGATCTTACCGCCAGGTGGGATTGCAACTAACTAATACCTCACCCCTATCAGTGTCACATCATCAACCTGTGGATTGTCACCCTGCCATTCCACAAAGATATCATTCAGCATTTCGCCCTGCCTTATCATAGGCGTTCCCGACATTCTTACCAGGGTCTCCTTCAGTTGGCCCGTCATGAATTTCCTCTGATCGGGCCCTCCGAACTGGTCGGCAAAACCGTCAGAAAAGATATAGAAGGTGTCACCCTTCTGCAAATCTATCTTCTGCATCGCAAATTCATTCATGCGGTAATGTATCGCCACCGGCATCTTATCAGGCCGGTAATGAATAAGCTCATTGCCCCTTACAAGATATAAAGGACTGTTGGCACCGGCATAATAGAGGACTGATTCATCAAAATCGATCAGGCAGACGGCCATGTCCATGCCATCCTTAACCTTGTCCTCCTCTTCCGACTGTTTAAGGGCACCCATGATTTCCCTCCTCAGGGTGTTCAGTATCTGGTCGGGCATTAACACATCCTTTGCAAGAATTATCTCATTCAGCATTGTTACCCCGAGCATGCTCATGAAAGCCCCCGGCACGCCATGCCCGGTACAGTCAGCCACTATTACTATCTGCCTGTTATCTCTCCTTGTATACCAGTAAAAATCACCACTTACGATATCAAGAGGCTTGTAGAGTACGAAATGTTCGAGATCATTACTGAACAGTTCAAGAGATGGCAACAGGGCAGTCTGTATCCTCTTGGCATATACTATGCTGTCAGTAATATGCTTCTTCTGGTATGCTATCTGATCGCGCTGCATTGCAGCTATATCGCGCTGCTTCTCTATCTCATCCTTCTGGGCACTAATGGTCCTGTTCTTCTCCTCCAGCCTTATGTTGGCCTCCTTCTTTATCCGGTAGTTGCGGTATATGTTATAGGCAAGGAATATAAAGAGCAGCAGCACAAAACAGACAAAATAGAGAATGAGCTTCTGCTTCTCAAGTGTTGCCAGCTGTATCTTGATCTTTTCCTCCTGCTGCCCGATGGTAGCCAGCTGCTCATCAAGCTTGCTGACCTGAACGGCAATCTCTGCCCTCTGGCTCTCAAGTACCGCCCTCTGTTCGGATACCTCCTTCTGCTGATTCTCAATCACAGACCTCTGCGAGGAGATCTCCCTGCCAAGCCTGGTTATCTGTGCCAGCTGGTAATCGAGTTGCTTCTGCTTGTCGCCAAGTATCTTCTCCTTTGCCTCAATTTCCAGATCAAGACTGTCAAGCAGTGCCTTCTGCTTCAGTATCTCTGCCTTCTGGGCCTCTATGACCGCCTGCTGCTCCTCAATCTGCTTCTTCTGCAATTCTATCTCCTCCTGAGCACGGTCAAAAAGCTCTTCCCAGTCCTCCTTTGATTTCACGGCCATGAACAGGAAGACCTCGTCAACATGCATTCCGGCTTCCCGTATCTTGTCATCATGGGCCTGGAACCGGGGCTTCCCGTCAACCATCACGAAGTTGATCATCGATTCATTGAACTCATAGCCCTCGGTAATAAGCATCGTCTGCTGATCCTTTATCATCTCCTTCACCTTCTTCAGGTCAAAACCACTGCTCTTGTTGACATATAGTACATGTACCGGGGTTATCCTGCTTTCATCCCTGAAGTTAATCAGGTCAACCGGCTTCTCCTGTATCCTCGGCCTGGTCATCCTGAGATTGCCCATCTCAAGAGTGAGTGCGGCATCCTTGTCAAGGATGCCTATCCTGAAGAATTCATCATCATCAAGTCCGGTACCATAGTCAATGTACCTGGCTATATCGAAAATAAACAGTGCCCTGGTTGAATTATCCATAACGACCTGGCCACTGACAGGTACCATAAATGCAAAAAACATTAATGACAGCACCGTTGCTTTAATACATCTTACAACTCTTTCCATCTTATTGAGTTTTTCGGAGAGGTTTTATGTTTTTCAAAGTTATGAAATGAAACCGCATCCCGCAATACCCCCGGTGTTGATAATTTGTTCATAACTGACGCCTGACTGGCAGATCACCTCCTGTCAAGTTACTATTTTTACATCAGCAAAAGGACATACCCTCAAAATGAACCTTAACCTGCCGGAATTCCGCAACAAGCATGTGCTTATCGTAGACGATGATCTGCCCTCAGTCAGATACTATGAGACCATCCTTAAGAGCACGGGGGCCGAAGTTACTGTCTTCAACAATGGCAGGGACTTCGCCGAATTCCTGAACCTCGACGGCATTGATCTTGATTTCGTTATTATGGACTATCTGATTCCATTCATTAACGGCATCGATTGCATCAGGCTGTTCAGGAAGAAAAACCGCAACACCCCTGTTATCATGGTAACAGCCTATTGTTCCGATCAGCTAAGGGGTGAGGCATTCGTTTCAGGGTGCAACGACTTTGTCCTGAAACCCGTTTTTCCGGAAACGCTGGTTATGCTTATGGAGAAATACCTTGTCAGCATCGATCGTGTAAAGATCAACTGACACACTCTGACTATCTGGTCCTGTATCCCTCCCTGATTACAAGAAACTCTGCGTAATATTCCTCGATCCTGCTGTTCAGGGCTTCCCCCCTCTCCTCATAGCCATTAGCCATCAGAGCCTCGGCTATCCTTGAGACATACTGCATTGAAGTCTGTATCTCATACTCTGCCGAGTACACAATATTCGGATGCTGACCAAGGTAATATCCTATACGGCCAAAGAAAAAATCAGCAGCTTCATCTGCTACCGACAGTGCCTTGTCACCAGCTCCTGCAGCAAGATATGCTGAAACCAGATCGGGGGAGAACAGATCATGGGGTATCCTGCTGAATGGCAATACCCTGAGGCAGTGATCAAGCACTTCAACTGCCTGCTCCCTGTTCCCCTCAGCGGCAAGAGCCCGGGCCAGCCTGGCAAAGTTGTACCTGGCCTTGATAACAAGTATCGTCCTTGAGTGATAGAAGTCGAGATAAACATCCGGGTCGGCGGCACCACGCCAGGAAAATTTGTTGACCAGGTTATCATGAAGGATTTCGCTGTCAATGCGCCCATAGTCAAGCCAGCTCCTGTTATGCGACCGTACCGGTACAAGCCTGTAAGCCAAACCTTCCAGCTGGAAATACTCCTCAAGTCCAAGGGCATCGTTGTGATAGCCCGAGACAAAATAGACGGGGCGATCCCAGTTATTCTGCGCCAGGAAATCGAGCACCATCATCTGGCTCTTGAGTATTGAATTGCCCTTCAGCGTTATGTCTATCCATGGTACAATAAGATCCGCATCTTCAGGCCTGACGGTTCCATTGGCAAGAACCTTCTCCCTGTCGACCGGTATCCTTATCGTACGTGCCGGAATGAAATCAAACATTTCAGTTGGTGAAACACTTATCTTTGAATTCCTGTCCTCACTCCTGATGAAGTCAATAATCTGCCCGACCTCCACCGGTTCCCTGATCCTTTCAACGATAAACAGCTGGTTGTTTATACCATCATAGTATTTTGCCCTGGGCAGAGAAAGCGACATTGGTTCAGACTCATACGCCTTATTCTTCATCTGGTCAATATACCAGTCGGTATTGAAAAGCATCAGATTGCATATCCTGACATCTGTCCTGATGCCCTCCACCTCCTGGGCGTACCACAGCGGGAAAGTGTCATTGTCTCCATTTGTGAAAAGTATGGCATTGGGTGCGCAGCTGTTGAGGTAGTTCGAGGCAACGTCGGTGGTCAGGTATCTGCCCGACCTGTCATGGTCATGCCAGTTTTCGGAAGCCATCAGCACAGGGACGGCCATTATGCAGACAATGGCTGATAGAGGAACTGATAATTTATTGCCCAGGACCTTGGATAACAGCTCATTGACATAAAGAACGCCCAGGCCAATCCAGATGGCGAAGGCATAGAACGACCCTGCATAGGCATAATCTCTCTCCCTGGGCTGGTTGGGATACTGGTTGAGATATATCACAATGGCTATTCCGGTAAGTATAAATAACAGCATCACAATCCACCAGTTACGCACATCCCTGTTCAGATGCCATATCAATCCGGCTATACCCAGCAGGAGCGGAAGGAGAAAATACCTGTTCCGCGAAGGATCATTTTTCATCTCGTCGGGCATATCCTTAACAGAACCCACCCTTGCCCTGTCGAGAAAATCAATACCGGTAATCCAGTTGCCGCTTACAGCTCCCCCGTAACTCTGTTCGTCATTCTGCCTGCCCGAAAAATTCCACATGAAATACCTGAAATACATAAATCCTACCTGGTAGGATAACATGAACCTGAGATTCTCGCTGAACTTTGGCCTGCGCTCAATTCTCTTTTCGCGGGTTGAGGGATCGGTCACCTGAACCGCGACGCCCTCAACTTTCCCCCACTCCCTGTAAACGTCTATGTGATCAGACTGCTCGCTCCACATCCTTGGCAATATTGTCATGAAGCGCTTGTCATAAACCCTCTCGAAGTTTCTGTTGGTAATTACATATTTATCTCCAACGCGGTTGTAG
>JAVEWX010000190.1:0-4668 GCA_034004335.1 Bacteroidales bacterium
CGTTTGCGGTAACGATTGCGTAAAAAAGCTGAAAAAGAGTTGGTTAACTCTGAAAAAAGGTCGACTTTTATCGTCCCAAACCTGGACTATTAATATTAGCAATAACAACAATTCTGAAAAGTAACTAAACTGATCTATTTATGGAGAAACTAACTGGAAAACGGCTCTTCATGCTGACCTTCGGCATTATGATGAGTCTTGTTGTCTTCGGGCAACAGGTAAGAGTGTCAGGTACGGTTACCGACGCAGCCGACAGACAGACGTTACCTGGAGTGAACGTCCTGGTCAAGGGCTCGCTCACGGGAACCATTACCGGTATAGACGGGGAATACTCCCTTATGGCGAAGCCCGGGGATGTCCTCGTGTTCACCTTTATCGGGTATCTTCCGCAGGAGGTAACCATTGGTGAAAGCACTGTCATCAACGTGGTTATGCGTACTGATGTTCAGGCTCTCGACGAGGTGGTGGTAATCGGTTACGGAACCGTCAAGAAGAGTGATGCCACGGGATCTGTCGCTGCTGTTAGCTCAAAGGACTTCAACAAAGGAGCAATCACATCACCGCAGGATCTGCTGGTAGGTAAGAGTGCAGGTGTGGTTATCACTACTGCCGGCGGAGCACCGGGAAGCGGCGCAACCATACGCGTTCGGGGGGGCTCATCACTTAATGCGTCGAACGACCCTCTGATAATCATTGATGGTGTTCCCATCGACAACAACAATGTTGCCGGAAGCTCTAACATACTGTCATTTGTAAACCCTAATGACATTGAAACTTTCACTGTGCTGAAAGATGCCTCGGCAACCGCCATCTATGGTTCCAGGGCATCAAACGGAGTAATACTCATCACCACCAAAAAAGGAACAACAGGCAGTCCCCTGAAAGTCTCCTATGACGGAAATGTATCAGTGGCAAATGCAATTGCGTTTGTCGACGTTTTTTCAGGTGACGAGATAAGGCAGCTTGCTCTTGAAAAGAAAGAACTCTTCGGAATAGACAATCTCGACCTCCTCGGGGTTGAGAATACTAACTGGCAGAAGGAGATCTTCCGCACAGCTGTCTCTCATGACCATAACCTGAGCCTTTCAGGCGCAGTCAAAACACTTCCCTACCGCTTCTCAGTAGGTTACACCGATCAGAATGGTATCCTGAAGAACACTGATATGCAGAGAATCACCGGTTCTCTGAGTCTTAATCCGACATTCTTTAATGACAGGCTTAAGATCAACTTAAACGTCAAAGGTATGAATACCCACCATAACTATGGTGACCAGGGAGCTATAGGATCTGCTGTAAATATGGATCCTACACAGAGAATATTTGACGGGAATCCAGCTTCTGATGGTTATTTCCTGTGGGCAAATTATGGTGCCAGCCTGGGAACCCCGAACCCTGTTTTACAGGCCATCGAGGTAGATAACCGTTCAGTTGTGAACAGGATAATCGGGAATATCCAGTTTGATTATGCCCTGCCATTCCTGCCCGAGCTGAGGGCTAACCTTAACCTGGCAACAGATCAGACAAAGAGTGAAGGGCACAATAACCGTCCGTCTACAACTTCCCCGAATCTGACGGATCCCTACTTTGGTAAGATATATAATTATAATGCACACAATTACAACAATCTTCTTGATTTCTATCTTAATTACAACAAGGGTCTTGAAAGTATTAACAGCAGGATTGATGTAACGGCAGGTTATTCATGGCAACACTTTGAAAGAGATGAAGATAATCTCTCGGAAGGAACGGTTGGACAGGAACACCCGAAATATCAACCTCCCCGGCCTGGTGGCTTTATAACCGAGTACTATCTTTTATCATTCTTTGGAAGGTTAAACTATACACTGGCTGAAAGGTATCTTCTCACATTTACTCTCAGGGAGGACGGTTCCTCGCGCTTCTACAACCTCCCCTGGGGTACATTCCCCTCTGTTGCTCTTGCATGGAAGATTAAGGATGAATCATTCCTTAAGGACGTAAAAGCTGTGTCCAACCTCAAGCTCAGGCTTGGCTGGGGGATTACAGGACAACAGGATATCTTCGAGGACTATCCCGCACAGGCACTATATGCTGAATCATCTGAAGGATCCTATTATTATATTGATGGTGAGTACATACCGACACTCAGACCAGATACATATGATCCTCTTATCAAATGGGAGGAGACAACCACGCTTAATGCAGGTCTTGACTTTGGCTTTGCCGGTGACCGTATTACCGGATCACTGGATATCTACAAGAGGGTGACTGATGATCTTCTGAACACAGTCACAATCCCCAGCGGAAGCAACTTCTCAAACAAGCTGCTTACAAACGTGGGAAGCCTTGAAAACAGGGGAGCTGAGCTTTCGCTGAACTTTATACCGGTCTCAACCAGTGACATGCTTCTTTCAATTGGTGTCAATGCGACATACAATGTAATGGAGATAACCAAGCTCCTCATTACAGATGATCCTGAATACCTGGGCATTCCTTATGGTGATGGCATGACCGGCACCAAGCAGGTAACAAGGGTTGGATTCCCGGCTCGTTCATTCTTCGTCAACCGCCAGGTTTATGATACCAATGGCAACCCGATAGAGGGGCTTTATGTTGATGAATCAGGTGAAGGCGGCGTGGTCAACGGTGACAATGCTGACAAGTACATCTATCATAATCCCGTGGCAGATTATCTTTTTGGTCTCTCAGCAAGGTTTGAGTACAAGAACTTTGATCTCTCCGCATCAGCAAGGGCAAGCATAGGAAACTATGTTTACAACCAGATAGCTGCCGGAGCTTCATATGACCAGATGCAGCAGATTGGTTACTGGAAGAACTTTTCAAAGGCACTTGCGGAGACAAACTTTGTCAAACGGCAGTTTACCAGCGACTATTTTGTTGAGAATGCATCATTTCTGAAGCTTGACAACATAAGTGCAGGTTACCGGTTTGATAATCTGTTCGGTGCAGTGGGTGCCCGCGTAAGCTTTACGGTGCAGAACGCACTGATCCTGACCAAATACAGCGGCCTTGACCCCGAGGTCCCCGACGGTATTGACAACAACTTCTACCCCAGGCCTCGTACATACATGCTCGGTATAGGGCTTTCCTTCTAATAATATAAAGAAAAGCAGATATGAATAAGAAGATTATAATATTCGGAATAATACTTTCAGCGCTGATGATATCATCATGCGTGAAGGACCTGGAAGTCACCCCGAAGGACCCGTCAAAAATTCTTGCCGGTAACCTTGGTGATAATCCTGATTATATGAAGATGGCCCTTGGAAAGGTATATGCCAGCTTCATCATCGCGGGACAGGGTGCCAATGGCGGTCCTGATATCGAAGCAGCGGACGAGAACTTCTTCACAACCATGAGGGCTCTCTGGAACCTCCAGGAGATAACCACTGATGAAGCCATATGTGCATGGGGTGATGTTGGCATAGCCGACCTGAACACCCAGACGTGGAGCCCCAGCAACCCCTTCCTTACAGCTCTCTATCAGCGCCTGGCGCTTAGCATCACCTACGCCAATGACTTTATCAAAAACGCGCAGATGTACAGTGGTGCCAATACTGACAGGTATGTGGCTGAAGCAAGATTCCTGAGGGCACTTGCCTATTACTGGGCAATAGATCTCTTTGGACAGTTCCCCTTCACAACAGAAGAAGACGGCGTAGGCAAGTTCTTCCCGGAAATTGGAACAAGGAGTGCCATTTTCGACTTTATCGAGTCTGAACTGCTTGACATTGAGGATAAGCTTGGTGCACCCAAGTCTTCATATCCCCAGGCAGACCAGGCATCTGCATGGATGCTTCTTGCCAGGCTCTACCTGAACGCTGAGGTTTACACAGGTACTCCCAGGTGGGATGACTGCAAGGATTATTGTGACAAAGTCATCTCCAGCAACATGTATTCGCTGGCAACCAACTACAGGCAGAACTTCAGTGCTGACAACGATGGCCGCCACAACCCGGAGATGATCTTTGCATGGGAACAGGATGGCATTAACGTCCAGGGATATGTAGGCACTACCTTTATCATAGAATCATCAAGCGATGCTACATATTTAAGGGCTGAAGACTACCACGGTCTTACTGCCAACACTAACTGGAACGGCAACCGTGCCAGGATTCAGTTCCTGGCAAAAATGGTTGACACCCTTGATGTATATGACAACCAGCCGATTCCGGCTGACGACCCGACACTCTCACTCAGCCCTGACAAAAGGGTCTTCCTGAAGATCAAGAAGTCAAGGAACATACCGAGTCCGTCAGCCAGCGGCGACTATGGAATTGGTGTCTACAAATTCACTGCACGTAATGCGGATGGCACTTCACCTGCCAATTATAATACAGCCTATGCCTGCACTGATTTCCCGGTATTCCGCCTGGCAGATGCATACCTGATGAGAGCCGAGGCTCTTTACAGGATGGGTGGTGAGGCCAATATTGCTGCAGCTGTAGCTGACATAAACAAAATCAGGGAGCGTGCCTACGGCAACACCAGCGGCAACATCACTGCTTCCGATCTTGATCTCGACTTCATAATTGACGAGCGCGGACGCGAATTCTACTATGAGGCCCAGAGACGCACTGACCTGGTACGCTTTGGCAAATTCACCGGAGGCGACTATCTGTGGCAGTGGACGGGTGGGGCATACCTAGGTGCCAGCACCTCGGAGCA
>JAVEWX010000038.1:0-22482 GCA_034004335.1 Bacteroidales bacterium
ACATACGGCTCATGCCGGTTCCCCACCTTATTCCGCCATATGCACTTATCATGTTGCTTACGGGAGCACCTGCAAAGGCGGCCGCATACAGATCAGTCTGTGTCACAAGCCATGCAATCTGGTATCCACCCCAGCTCTGGCCGTCAAGCCCGAGCCTGTCCTTGTCAATGAAGCTGAACCTGTTCAGCAACGCATAGGTTCCGCTTACAACAGCATTATAGCAGCTCTGTCCGGGATATCCCTCTACATAGGGTATGTCAGGCACGAAAACCAGGTATCCGTTACTTACAGCAAATGTTCTGTTGACTGTTGAAGCACTTGGAGCGGGGGCACTGTAGCTGTGAAGTCCATCTGAACTCCTCTCGTAGAAATATAGTATCATCGGGTATTTCTTCGAGGGATCAAAATTCTCGGGCTTATACAACAATCCCTGCAATTTACTGCGGTCGAACGAAATCCATTCCACAAGTTCTACGGTTCCCCAGTTATACTGCGACTGCTGAGGATTGGTTACAGAGACCTTCTTCATCCCGGAAAACCTGAGATCACATACATATATTTCAGAGTATTGGGTATAGGTTCCCTTTGTAATCATGAAACGGTCAGCATTTTTGGGTTTCGACGGGCTGCCGAAGCTGCAGTCCTCCATTATAAGTTTCGAAGTAGCCCCGGGCTTGCTCATGGCCAGGGTATAGAACCCATCCTGCTTGTTGTCATAATTGAAGGCGGTAAGATATACTGTGGCTTTTGGATTTATGTACTGCTCCTCCCTGTCGAGATTCTGATACCTGAACCTTATATTGCCGTTGCGCCCTGCTCCCCCGGTGATGTTGACAGGTTTATCAATCCCCTGGGCATCAACTTTCCAGATATCATACCTGTCATAAACCAGAAAGTATCTTTCGCCTTCCAGCCATCCTCCTGTTCCATGAGCCCGCGGTTCATCGGGAGTATCATGCAGTTCATCGAAGAAGCTTACTTCATTGTTAGAGGTTAATGTGGTTATGGTTCCGCCTGTTGATGGCATCGCTTTCCATGCCCTGTCGTTTATACACCAGAAAATCAAGTACTTTCCACCGGGTGATGTCTGAACACTGCCTGCGTTCCGTTCAAGCAGAAGCTTTCTTTCTCCTGTTTCAACATTAACGTAGTAGTAGTCGGAATAACTGGTTGAACTCCATGACGACTGCTTTCTGTATTTAAGATTGGAGGAACCAAGGGCAAAATCACCGTTGCTCCTGTCGGTTAACCTGACAGACGGCATATTCTCATCGGCAAGTTGTATCATAACATTCCTGTCGATATGCCATACAGCCTGGTAGTTACGTCTGAGGTCGCTCTGCAGCTGTCTCTTCTGCATGGGTTGAAGGACATCATCGTGCCACGACCAAACGTCGACACTGAATTTCTCCTCTGCCAGGAGTGTATCTGCAGGTTCTTCCACCGGAACGGGTGCCGTTCCGAAGAACAACCGGGTGTTATCATCAGAAAATGAGAAGCTGCTGTTCTCGCTCAGGCACCAGCCCTGTGGCATTCCCTTTGTCGAAGCGTCAACTATTTTTCGGGCAGTTGAAGACCTGTCCGAAAGGTACAGGTCATATATTTTGATTTTTCCTGTATCGGCAGTGTGCATGAATGCAAGCTTGTCACCTAAACTGTTTGGGGTGACCCTCCGCAGGGTGCCCTTACCTTCGAAGACAGTAACCGTTGTCTCCTTCCTGGTGTCAAACATCCTCACCGAGAAATGGTCAATCCTGGTGGTATCGGTTTTTACCTGGACGAAACTTATTGAGGCACCGTCACGTGCCACATTGTATTCGGTAACATTCTCAAAACGATACTCCTTATTTACTACCGGATTCAGGAGAACCAGTTCATTGCCTTTCTGTTCCGGCTCCCTCCTTGAAGGAGTCTGCTGTGTCTTTTCAGCTGCTCTTGCCTCTTCCGACTCACCCCTTTCTCTTTTTTCAGGAAGTTTCTTCTCAAGAAGATATGCAAACCATTCTGAGTTTTTTTCGGCCAGGGAGAATGACCTCACCCTCTCGATGATTACCGTATTGCCCGACGAAAGAGTACGAATGGCCATATTGTTTTTGGGCATGTCATCCTCTTTCAGTTTCTTTACTTTTCCCTGGCGGACCTCAGCCGTACGGGGTCTTATGGTGTAAACCATATATTTGATCCCCGGGGATATGGATGCTCCCGAGCCTCTTTCCATTGAATCGAGTCGCGAAGCCGTTACATCGTAAAGGTAAAGCCAGCCGTCACCCTGCTGAGGATTAATGGTATAGTTGATCCATTTTCCGTCATCGGTTATTGAACTGCCGGAGATACTCTTCCACGAGTCATAGTCGGAATGTGTGAGAGATTTCTTCTGACCCTGAAGGCTGAAAGCCACAATCAGAAGGGTTGCTAGCATGAACAGCATTCTTTTCATTGTAGGATACATTTGGTTAACCTGCTAAAGCTAATTAAAAGTTGGCTGACTGAACACCGGTGACGTATGTTGTAAATCAGAAAATATTGATTTGTTTTGTATTCCTCATAGATATTTTACTGAGTGGTAATCACCGGTCTCGATAAAATTGCATCGGTAATGCCTGAGGGTTTGAGAAACAAACGCCTCGGAGTGCTATGTCATGCAGCGAGCGTAACGAGGGATTTAAGGCATATAACAGAGGTTATTTCCGACAGCAGGGAATGTATCCTGTCAGCCCTTTTTGGTCCCCAGCACGGCATCCATGGTCAGACCCAGGACAACATGATTGAATGGGAAGGATACACTGACAAACACCTTAAGGTACCGGTATACAGCCTTTACGGCAGGAACCGCAGGCCTACACCCGGTATGCTGTCGGGGATTGATGCCCTGGTCGTTGATCTCCAGGATGCCGGCGCCCGTCTATACACCTACATATGGACAGTAAAGGAATGCATGCAGGCCTGCAGCGATGCCGGAATACCGGTGTGGATCCTTGACAGGCCCAATCCGGTAGGACTGCTCGACTTTGACGGGCCGCTCCTTAAAAATGAATTCTTTACTTTTGTCGGAGGGGCCTCCATCCCTCTCTGTCACAGGATGACTCTGGGAGAGATGGCATTATGGGTAAGGAACAATCATATTCCGGGGTGTGATCTGACTATCATAAGAATGGATAACTGGAACCGGAATTCGCTCTATGCCGATACGGGATTACCGTGGATACTTCCCTCTCCCAACCTGCCGCGACCTGAAAGTGCGATTGTTTATCCCGGAACAGTTCTCATGGAGGCTACCAACCTCTCGGAAGGAAGAGGTACCACCATTCCCTTTGAACTGTTCGGGGCTCCATGGCTTGACTCGGTAAAGCTCGCAAACGAACTGAATTCAAGAAAAACTGGGGGCTGTTTCTTCAGAAAGCATGATTTTATCCCGACATTTCACAAATACACCGGGGAATATTGTGAAGGTATTCAGATACATGTTACCGATCCGGCCCAATACAGGCCGGTAGAAACTGCACTGCATATCTTTGATGCCATAATGGAGACAACTCCCGGGGGTTCCCTGAAATTCAACCCCCCTCCATATGAATATGAGGAGGAGCTGATGCCGTTTGATATCCTTTCAGGCGATGATAAAATGAGGCTGGCACTACTGAACAGGCTGTCTCCTGACAAACTTACAGAAAAATGGAAGGAGGAAACTACCGGGTTCATATCCGAATTTAACAAAATGGCATTGTACTGATAACAACAGATGGGCATCGAATGTCATACCTTCTTCTTTGCATATTATCATCAACCCTCATCCTTATAGTTTTCAGGCTGCTCGACAAACTAAGAGTCAGCACCCTGAATGCCATAATTGTCAATTACTTCACCGCTTCAACTCTGGGTTACCTTACCGGCAGGAATGAAGGTGTCAGCCCCTTCGCCGGGGAGTGGTTTTACACTGCCCTGATCACCGGCTTTCTTTTCGTCTTCATGTTTTTTGCCATCGGCTATTCGGCCAGGGTTGCAGGCATCACGATAACATCCCTTATGACCAAGCTATCGGTTGTTATACCTGTTGCCTACAGCATTGTTTTCTTCGGTGAAGAGATAACCATCCTGAAGATCGCCGGAATGATCCTCGCCCTTGCATCGATTACCATGATAGTCCACAAACCCCGGAAAGATACCGGAAACAGTAAGGAGACCGGCATACTGATATGGCTTCCGGTCATCCTGTTTCTGGGAGCCGGTTTTATAGATTCCCTGATCAAGTATTCACAGGAGGTCCTGGTTCCGGAAAAACATACCCTTGCCTTCTCAACAACAACATTCATGACGGCTGCGGTGACGAGTGTCCTTTTCAGGCTGACAGGCAAATTCGGGAAAAATGAAGACAGATGGTACAGGGTAGCCGCAGGTGGTATTGCTCTCGGAGTGGTCAATTTCGGTTCCCTCTATTTTCTCATTATGGCCCTTGAATCACCCCGGATGGACAGTTCGTTAGTGTTCGGGATCAACAACCTGGGGGTGGTTCTTCTTTCCGTGCTTTCAGGCATGCTCTTTTTCGGCGAAAAGACTACCTTGCTGAACAGGATTGGAATACTTACGGCCAATATCTCAATACTGATACTATTTCTCTCATGAGCGGGCAGGTTGACAGCTACATGACTATCAGGGAACCATCGCGGGGACTTTTCAGGGACAGGGGATCGAAGTTCATTGCCCTGGCCTTTCCGGTAACAGATGTTTCGGAGACTAAGATTATCATCGAGCGGGTCAGAAAGGAATACCATGATGCACGGCACCATTGCTATGCATACATGGTGGGGCCCGACAGGCTGCTCTGGCGAACCAATGACGACGGAGAACCTTCGGGAACGGCAGGCAAACCCATACTAGGCCAGATAAACTCACACAACCTCACAGACCTGATTATTATTGTGGTCAGGTATTTCGGAGGAACCCTCCTTGGTACCAGCGGTCTGATTAATGCCTACCGGAATGCATCAGCTGATGCGATCAATAACTCCGTCATTATTACCCGCGAAGTTATGATCATGATTGAGATTAAATTCCGGTACGAATCCCTTAACGATGTAATGAAGATATTGAAGGAATGCCATGCGGACCTGAGAGATCAACATTTCGACACGGAATGCCGTATTTCGGTGTCACTGCCAAGATCCGCGGAAAAAGCAACCAGAGACCGGTTGCTGAAAATCAACGACATGTCAATATCAGATGGGTAGAACCCGTCAACAGGTTCAAATTTTCACCATTTTTCAACATTAACGTTGCCAATGGCATTTCTGTTTTATTTTTGCCATAAGGTGAACATAAAATTAGACTGATGGAAAAGCGAAGCCTGGTATCGATTGATGATCTCAGCACCGGTGAGATAATCCGTTTGCTTGACATGGCCGTTGAATTTGAGAAGGAACCGATACAGAGCCTTCTTGAGGGCAAAGTGGTGTCGACACTGTTCTTTGAGCCCTCTACCCGTACGAGGCTTAGTTTCGAAAGTGCCATCAGCAGGCTGGGCGGCAAGATAATCGGCTTTACCGATGCCGCCAGTTCAAGCGTGTCAAAAGGCGAATCACTTAACGATACAATAAGGACTGTAAGCAACTACTGCGACCTTATTGTAATGCGTCATCCCATTGAAGGCAGCGCTCGCTATGCAAGCGAAGTAGCCTCCGTGCCTGTTGTCAATGCCGGCGATGGTGCCAATCAGCACCCTACACAAACGCTGCTTGATCTGTATTCAATAAGAAAGACACAGGGTAAGCTTGAAAATCTCAACATCTTCATGGTTGGTGACCTGAAATACGGCAGAACCGTTCACTCACTTCTTATGGCAATGGCCAGGTGGAACGCAACATTCAATTTCATAGCGCCCGAAGAACTTAAAATGCCTGATGAATACAAGCTCTACCTGTCCAACATGGGACTGAAATACTATGAGCATACCGACTTCACCGACATCGTGGCGGAGGCAGACATTATCTACATGACAAGGGTGCAAAAGGAGCGGTTCTCAGATCCTATGGAATATGAAAAGGTCAAGAACGTTTATGTCATCAGAAATTCAATGCTCAGGAACACCAAACCAACTATGCGCATACTTCATCCGCTGCCCAGGGTCAATGAGATTCACACCGACGTCGATCCAAATCCCAAGGCATATTATTTTGAACAGGCCCTTAACGGAGTTTACACACGCCAGGCTATTCTGACATTTCTGCTGGGATTGAAAAAATAAATACCTAAACCGATGAAAGAACCGAAACAATTAAGCGTAAGCGCTATCCAGAACGGAACTGTTATCGATCACATTCCCGCAAAGAACCTCTTCAAGGTAATTCAGATCCTTGGTCTCGATCATATTGACAACCAGATTACCTTCGGCACCAACCTCGAAAGCAAAAGACTTGGCAAAAAGGCTATTATCAAGATTGCGGGAATCTTTTTCGAGGAGGAGGACATCAACCGCATTGCCCTGGTAGCCCCCGACGCTAAACTTAACATAATAAGGGATTATGAGGTGGTCGATAAGCATGTTGTAGAGGTGCCTGACGTAATAAGGGGAATAGCCAGGTGCGTCAACCCGAAATGCGTAACCAACTACGAATCAGTGACCACAAAATTCAGGGTGGTAACCAAGAAGCCTGTCTCTCTGAAATGTCACTACTGCGAGAAGATAACCGACGAGGAGCACCTCAACATAATCTGATCCGTAATATAGCTCAACCAGTCAGGATTTCTCAATGCTGCCGGTCTTTCACCTGATACGGTCAAATGACCTGATCAGCAGTTCGTCCTTAAGTATACCCCTGAAAGCCAGATACATTAATATTGCCGATACCAGAGGGAACGATATCTTAAGATTGAATATAACCGATGCATCATATTTCACTGAAGCGTAAAAAAGATACCAGGCAAGCAGCAAAACCTCTCCGATCAGAAGGAGCAGAGTAAAAATGGCAGCCCTTATCTGGAGTTTCCTGAATTTATAGAGTAGCAGTGTGACGAGTGAGAACAGGGGCATCGACACCAGCATGATGGCAAGGGGAATAACGTTCTCCGTTTTATTCCAGCTTCCTGCAGCAAACTGGTATAACCCATTGAAGCGTAGTTCATATTCCGCGCCTGCAGCATCCGCAAACGATCCGATGTTACCGTAAAGCAGCAGTGAACACAGGAACACTGCAACCAGGATATACAAACTTTGGATTCGCTGTATCATATTTGTTTGTTTCAGGCTCAAAATTAGTGTTTTTTCCTCAGCGACTGGTAATCAAGATAGTAGAGAATCTTTAACGAGAGAGAATTCAGCGCCGGGGAGTCAAAGACATCCATCAGGTTCTCAACGAAATCATACATTATAATATCAGATCCTGAATAGACGGCGTTTTTCCATACCAGCGACATTTCGCTGCCCGGTGCAAACCTCCAGGTATAGCCCATGTCAATGTTGAAGGCATTGTAGTTATAATCAGGATTTCCATCATATGTTCCCGGATCGAGCAAACCGTCGCTGCCGAGAAAATAGTAGTTGTTGTCATAGTCGGCCCTCGACCAGTAATGCCTCAGCCTGAATGAAAGATAGGAGTCGGCCGTAAAAATGTATTGCGACTCAAGTGTTGTTGTGAAGGTTGTATTCTTCCTTTTTCCGAAGACAATTTCATCATCCGGCGTGCTATAGGCTACATAACCTATGTCGTTAAACCTGCCTGTATAATCCAAATCGAGTTCAACAGCCATCCTGGTAGAAACCTTAACCTCCTGCTTAAAGGAAAGAGTATAAGCCTTCTGGTCATAATCAGACCATCTTTTTTCATATGAGGTGTTGAAATCAAAATAATATCGCTTGCTTCGGTCAGTGTCGAACTTGAAGTTAAGGTTCATTTCGGGCGGTACATGGTAATATCTTCCCGGAACCCTGGGTTCAAAATAATCATCTTCGCCACCCGGATTGAACCGGGCTCCTATGTTGACCGACCAGTAATTACTCAGAATCGTCATGGAGGAAAAATTGACCGAGGAGCTTGTAAAAACGCGCGGCTCATAAAGCTGATTATATGAAAAAGAAAGCGAGTTCCTTGTCGTGTAGATTTTCCAGAATGGCTGGAAGGTGTTGTAAGAGACGGTAAGCGAATTGGTGAATTCATTGTTGCGCCTTAGATATCCCATATCATTGGGATCGTAGGTATCGGACAGGGCACTGATGTTGTACTGAACCCTGAAGGCCCCTCCTGTCTTTCCCCCGCTTAACTCATAGGAATGACCGAAAGCGTCAGGATCTTCATCGTAATACTTCTGACTGATGGCAATCTTGCCCGAAATGCCGTACATCCTGCTTTTCTCCTGAAGCCTGAAATCAGTTGCCGTAACGTTGGCTGTGTAATAGGTTTCATCTTTGGCAGCATTTCTCCAGACATTGGTATTGACCAGGCTTACATAGGAGTTGTTTCTAAGACTCTGATCCAGTACCAGCAGGTTGAAGTTAGTGAATGGTTCTGTGAGATACTTCCTGGCTTCACCGGTAGCGGTCTCCTCAATCTCCGCAAACATCTGCCTGGTCATGGCATTGAAAACACCAATGCCAAGTCCCTCCTTTGTGCGCCCCGACAGTTTGGAAGCATTTATCAGTGCCGATTCATCGGGGTTCGATACCAGGTGTTCTCCTTCCTGAATCTGGTCCGGAACCTGGTTGTAGCGTCTGGGACGGGTACCTATCCTCCTCGAATAAAAAATACCTCCCCGTGAGAACAGTTCCGTACCCTCCATAAAGAATGGTCGTCGTTCATTATATTTAACCTCATAGGGGGTAAGGTTCAGCACCTGATCATCCGATTGCACCTGTCCGAAATCGGGAATAAGTGTGGCATCGAGGGTAAAGCTCTCGTTTATGCCATATTTAAGGTCAAGCCCGCCATTATAGGTATAGGCGGGTTTGTCGCCATCATATCTTTCTATGTATCCCGAAACATAGGGAGTGAGACTGAGCCTGACAGGAGGCACCAGTCCCTTCAGTCCGGTCAGTTCCCCCAGGTGATTGAAGGTCGTGCCTATCTCGCGGTTGACATGGCTCCAGCAATTCTCTTCACGGTAACGTCTGATCTCCCTCCAGAAGTTAATCCCCCACGTCTGGTCTTCCACCTTTGGAAACCTCAGCGCTGAAAATGGAATCTTGATCTCTGCAACCCAACCGTTGTCGGTTACTCTCACCCTGCTGTACCACACGGCATCCCAGTTGCTGTCGCCCCTGCCCCATCCACCGTCTGATGTCTGCGCCTTGCTATCCGACTGGACACCTGAGGCTGATACCTTAAAGGTTTCACCGTTAATGCCATCATTGAATGGACTTATCTCAACATGAAACTGATCAGCATTAAGACTGTTGTCTGAATCCCTCCGGCCAAGGTGAACAAATATGCTGTCGGGATTGGGGTCATACATCATCGCTGCAATATACAGGGCCTCATCATCGTACAGGATCCTTACCTCTGTCCCGAATGTTGCCGGCCTTCCGCTATAGGGTGAGTACTGTACAAAATCACCTGCAACAGGGGCGGTTCTCCATATATCCTCATCGATATGGCCGTCAATCCGTGGAGCCTCCGTAGCCCTTATGGCTTTTATCTGTCGCTTCTCGAGATTTATGCCGCGACCATTCCCCGCTGCAAGGCCTAAAAAAAACAAAAACAATAAACCGATCGAAAAAAACCTTCTATACATGACTGAATCCCTGCCAGGCGATTTTAGTAAGCCACAAAAATAGCTCTTTTGAGCACAATTCCCATAGTGAATAAAATCAGTTCAGATCAGGGTTTAACATTCTTTAACGCATATGGTCAAATACTCCGTATCAATCAGTCAACAATTTTGGATGGTTCGACTAAATTTGCAGCGGGTTCTGAAACCACGAAATAAAAGAGGTGCATTTATTGTCAAATTACGAAAAGGCTCTTTTTAGAGCCATGGGAATAAACAAAACAGGTTTATGATAGTTATTGTTATGTCGGAATGACAATCCGGCACTGAAATAATAATTGATTATTTGCATGAAATTAATGAACAGATAGAAAAACGCAGTCTAAAATGAAGAATTTGCTGAGGCCAGTTATTACAGTACTAACGATTCTCATAATCGCAGGAATTATAATCTACCCTAAGGTTAAGGACAAACTAAGATCAGGCAGCGGGACGCCCGACGGCGCACCTGCATCAATGGGTGGCGGAAATATGCCGGGGGGAGGAATGAGGGGACAGCAGATACTGAATGTTTCTGCTTTGATACTTCAACCGACGGTAATCACCGAATTCATAAACAGTACAGGTTCCCTTATGCCTGATGAGGAGGTCGAGCTTTCATTTGAAACCTCCGGCAAGATAGTTAACATCTTCTTTACCGAGGGCACCAGGGTTGCCAGGGGTGATCTGCTGGCAAAGATTAATGACAAGCCCCTGCAGGCCCAGCTCATGAAGCTTGAGGCCCAGAAGAGGCTTGTGCAGGATAAGGAGTTCAGGCAGAGAAGCCTGCTCGACAGGGATGCCATCAGCCGTGAAAGCTATGAACAGGTAGCCACGGAACTCGAGTCGCTTGAGGCAGACATTATGCTGGTTAAGGCAAGAATTGCCGAGACTGAACTCAGGGCTCCTTTCGATGGCATTATAGGATTAAGATACCTTAGTGAAGGCAGCTACGCAACAACCAACACCAGGATTGTAAGACTGGTGAAGAACAGTCCCCTTAAGATAGAATTCTCGATAAATGAGAGATATGCAGGAGAGATAAACCCCGGGTTTCCGATCACCTTCAGTATTGACGGTAAGCCATATCCGGCGAAGGTATATGCTCTTGACCCAAAAGTTAACATAAGTACCCGAACAATAACTGTCAGGGCTCTCTACCCTAATTCAAGGGAAGAGGTTAAACCTGGCCGCTTCGCAAGCGTTGTCCTTCAGCTTGCTGAGGTAACCGATGCCATCTCCATACCCACTGAAGCACTGATACCGGAAATGGACGGGGAAAAGGTTTTTATCTACAAATCGGGCAGGGCAATGCCGGTAAAGGTAACAACCGGACTGAGGACAGAATCAATAATACAGATTACTAACGGGCTGAACTTCGGGGACACACTGCTGACAACAGGCATTCTGCAGCTTCGTCAGAGCCTTCCCGTCATCCTCGATAAAATCGTGGTACAGAACCAGCAATAATAACCTGAATAGAATGAGTCTTTCATCAATAAGTATTAACAGGCCGGTACTGGCTACGGTCTTCTCCATCATCATTCTGCTTTTCGGAATGATAGGAATGACATTCCTGGGAGTAAGGGAGTTCCCTAGTGTTGATCCGCCAATTATAACCGTAAGCACCTCCTATCCGGGCGCCAACTCTGACGTAATAGAGACGCAGATAACCGAACCTCTGGAGCAGTCAATAAACGGTATACCGGGAATCAGGACCCTTACAAGCGTCAGCCGTCAGGGAGGAAGCAACATTACGGTTGAATTTGAGCTGAGCATTGACATGGAGACTGCGGCAAATGACGTAAGGGACAAGGTATCACAGGCAACCAGAATGTTGCCCCGCGATGTCGATCCCCCTACAGTTTCAAAAGCCGATGCCGATGCCAGCCCCATTATGTTCGTTGCCATCAAGAGTGACCAGAGATCGCTTCTTGAGCTGTCCGAAATTGCCGAACTGACCTTTAAGGAACAGCTGCAGACGATACCCGGGGTGAGTTCAATAATGATATGGGGTCAGAAAAGATACTCGATGAGGCTGTGGCTTGACCCAATGAAGCTCGCAGGCTATGGCCTCACCCCTCTCGATGTAAGGAACGCAATTTCGCGTGAGAACATTGAACTCCCATCAGGAAGGCTTGAAGGCAACACTACTGAACTTTCCATCAGGACACTGGGATTGATGAGTACGCCCTCAGAATTCAACAACCTGATAATCAAACAGTCGGGCGATCAGATAGTAAGATTCATGGATGTAGGAAGGGCCGAGCTCGGGCCTGAGGATCTCAGGGGTATAATGAAGATTAATGGTGTGCCGACTGTTGGCAATGTTATAGTTCCTCAACCCGGAGCTAACCATATCGACATAACCGATGAGGTTTACCGGCGACTCGAATATATCAAGAAGGATCTTCCCGAGGATGTAATCGTTATGATAGGATTTGACAATACAGAGTATATAAGGCAGTCTATCAAGGAGGTACGCAATACAATATTCACTGCCTTCATGCTGGTTGTATTTATCATTTTCTTCTTCCTGCGCAACTGGAGGACAACCCTGATCCCGATGATTGTGATTCCCGTAGCGCTTGTAGGATCCTTCTTCATCATGTACATAATGGGGTTCTCGATCAACGTACTTACCCTGCTTGCCCTCGTCCTCGCCATAGGCCTGGTGGTTGATGATGCAATTGTAATGATGGAGAATATATATGTAAAAATTGAGAGTGGACTAAAACCCTACGAAGCGGGTATAAAGGGTTCAAATGAGATCTTCTTTGCCATCATATCTACTACCATTACCCTTGTTGCGGTTTTTATTCCCATTGTTTTCCTCGAGGGACAGACAGGCAGACTTTTCAGGGAATTCAGTATAGTTATTGCAGGAGCGGTTGTTATCTCTTCATTCGTTGCCCTTACATTAACTCCCATGCTTTCAACCAAGATATTGAGGAAACAGAGGAACACAACCAGGTTCTATCTTGTTACGGAGAAGTTCTTTGTACGGCTTAATGAAGGCTACCGTAATTCTCTTTCAAGGTTTATTGAGAAAAGGTGGATCGCTGTCCTGATTCTCGTTGCCAGTATTGGCATAACACTGCTGCTATGGTCGGTAATTCCAGCCGAGATGGCCCCCCTTGAAGACAGGTCGCAGATAACCATAAGTACCACAACACCTGAAGGTGCAACTTATGAATATGTACTTGATTATACTGAAGATATAGCCAATACTGTTGCTGACCTTGTACCTGAAAAGGAAAGTGTAACCATGATGATCAGGGGCGGTGGCGGGAATGTGAGGATAGTACTCGTGAAGCCCGACTTCAGGGAAAGGTCACAACAGAAAATAGCCGACCATCTGTCAGCAGAGCTCAGGAAAAAAACAAAGGCTGTTGCCCGTGTAACACAACAGTCGACATTCGGTGGCCGGCGTGGAGGCATGCCTGTTCAGTATGTACTGCAGGCCACTAACATAGAAAAGCTCAGGGAAATACTGCCTGAATTCATGGCACGGGTAAACGACAGTCCGGTACTGAGCATGGCTGATGTGAACCTTAAGTTTTCAAAACCGGAACTGCAGATTCACATCGACAGGGATAAGGCAAGCAGCCTGGGAGTGTCAACCCAGAACATCGGCCAGACCCTTCAGCTTGCACTCAGCGGTCAGAGGTTCGGCTATTTCTTCATGAATGGCAAACAGTACCAGATACTTGCAGAGCTGGCCCGTGATAACAGGAATAAACCCCTTGATCTCAAATCGTTGTATGTTCGCAATAACTCAGGCGAGATGATTCAGTTCGACAATCTGGTTTCTCTCGTGGAGCAGACAGCACCACCACAGCTTTACAGGTATAACCGGTTCGTAGCAGCTACAATCTCCGCCGGCCTTGCACCCGGCAGAACAATCAGTGAAGGCCTCGAAGAAATGGATCGAATAGCTAAGGAGGTGCTGGATGATACATTCAGGACAGCGCTGGCAGGAGATTCCAAGGATTTCAGGGAGAGCTCGTCAAGCCTTATGTTTGCGTTCCTGCTTGCCCTGGTGCTGATATTCCTCGTTCTCTCGGCCCAGTTCGAGAGTTTCCGCGATCCCTTCACTGTGATGATGACGGTACCAATGGCACTGACAGGAGCCCTTGTATTTATGTGGTACTTTGGAATAACCATGAACATCTTCAGCCAGATAGGAATTATAATGCTGATCGGACTGGTCTCCAAAAACGGGATCCTGATAGTGGAGTTTGCCAACCAGAGGAAGAAAGCGGGTCTCTCAAAACTGGAAGCAATCAAATATTCGGCAGCTTCACGTTTCAGGCCCATTCTGATGACCAGTTTTTCAACAATACTGGGTGTTATGCCACTGGCCCTCGGATTCGGCGAAGGAGCGCAGAGCCGCGTTGCCATGGGTACTGCCGTCGTAGGCGGTCTGACGCTTTCAACACTGCTTACACTTTATGTGGTTCCGGCAATTTATACGTTCATTTCAAGTGATAAAAAAACTAATGACAATGAAGCTTAATATACTACTGTTCGCTGCTGTCGTTCTTCACCCTGCTGCCGAATCCTACGGTCAGGTAAGGTACAACCTGCCCGATTGTATTGCTGCCGGACTCGAGAACAACTATTCGATTATTGTTGCGCGAAACAGGGAGTCCATATCTGACAACAACTATACCAGGGGTAATGCCGGGTACCTTCCTGCAATTGACTTCTCAGGAAGGTATGGGGGAACAGTCACCAGCACAACCCAGAACCTCGCTGCCGGAGGAGAAAACTCCTCCTACGGAATACATAATACATCGGCAACGGCTGGTGTGTCGCTGGGATGGTCTATCTTCAGGGGTTTCTCGGTTCAGACCACCTACAGGAAACTCGCAGAACTAAAGGAGATCGGAGAATTGAATACTCAGCTTGCCATAGAAAACCTGGTTGCCAGGATAGTTGCCGAATATGACTACCTCATACAACAGAAGAGACTCTACAACAATCTTGAATTTGCAGTCTCACTGTCAAGGGAGCGCGTAAGAATCGATGAAGAGAGATACCTGCTCGGCTCAGGTTCCAAACTGCAACTGCTGCAATCGAGGGTCTATTTTAACTCTGACAGTTCACGGCTGGCAAGGCAGAATGAAGTATTGCGTTCCTCGGAAATCAGGCTCAACGAACTGATGTCGGTTGAGGACCTGGGCCAGTACCTGCTGATAGCCGACACCATCCTGCCGATAGAACAGGGTCTGACATTCGAAATGCTTCTCGATGAGACCCTTGAAAACAATACAGCCCTTCAGATAGCCCGCAGAAACAGAACTGTTTCACAATATGACTACAAGATCATCTCTTCGCGTTCCTATCCTTATGTCTCATTCTCTTCCGGTTACAGTTCAACACTGAACATGTACGAAACAGGCACATACAGCAGTCAGTTTTCAAGGGGAGCAAGCTATGGACTCTCTGTCGGAGTAAATATGTTCGACGGACTAATACAGCGTAACGATCGAAGAAATGCTCTTATAGAACTGGAAAACAAAGACTTGCAATACCTCCAGGTAGAACAGGAGGTAAAGGCCGACCTTATTACCATACATTCCGCATATATCAATAACCTCAGATTGCTTAAGCTTGAGGAGGAGAACCTGGCAACGGCAAGGGAAAACCTTGAAATAGCATTCGAGAGATATCTGCTTGGCAACCTGTCGGGTCTCGACCTCAGGGAGGTACAGAAAAGCCTTCTCGATGCTGAAGAGAGGCTTCTTTCGGTACAGTACCAGACCAAAACAGCCGAGATATCACTCTATCAGATATCGGGGAGGATTATGGAGTATATGAGGTAGGGGTGCTGGTTCTTCGTTCTTCGTTCTTCGTTCTTCGTTCTTCGTTGCGCAGCCGCCTGCTCATTCTATGGACAGGGCGAAGCCCGTTAAGACACAACAGACAGCACGAAGGGCGTTACGACAGGGCGAAGCCCGTTAAGACTCAAAAGACAGCCCGAAGGGTGTACAAGACAGGGCGAAGCCCGTTAAGACTCAAAAGACAGCCCGAAGGGCGTACAAGACAGGGCGAAGCCCGTTAAGACTCAAAAGACAGCCCGAAGGGCGTACAAGACAGGGCGAAGCCCGTAAATAACCGATATTTTGTAATATTGCATTCACAAATAATGTTATGAAGAAGACTGAGCTGATTATCAACGACGACGGCAGCATATTCCATCTGCATCTTAAACCTGAGGATATTGCAGAAGATATTGTCATTGTCGGAGATCAGGGAAGAGTTGAACTATTTGCATCATTGCTTGATTCCGTCAGGGTCAGGAAGCAGAACAGGGAATTCAGTACGGTGACCGGATATTACCGCGAATCAGAGGTAACCATCATTTCCTCAGGGATTGGCACCGATAATATTGACATAGTGATAAATGAGCTTGATGCCCTGGTGAATATCGACCTGGAAAGTGCAATGCCCAGGCCCGATCCGGTGTCGCTGAACCTTGTAAGGGTCGGAACGTCGGGATCTCTCCAGGGGGATCTGCCGGCAGGAACATTTCTTCTTACCGAGACAGCAGTAGGATTCGATGGTTTGCTGCATTTCTATTCTGAATATGACCATCTGCTTGACACTGCCCTCAGCGATGCCATAGTGTATTACACAGAATGGCCCGATAACCTTTGCTATCCTTATGCGGTAAATGCTGACCCCGAACTGCTCAAACTGTTTGAAGACAACGAGTTCAGGAGGGGTATAACAATTTCAGCCCCGGGCTTCTATGCACCGCAGGGGAGAAGACTGAGGCTGGAACCATTTGACAGTGAGATAAACGACAAGCTCTCCGCAATAAACCTGGGCGGAAGGAGAATTACCAATTATGAGATGGAGAGTTCGGCAATATACGGTCTGGGAAGGCTGCTGGGCCACCGTACCCTTACTGTATGCCTTATAATTGGCAACAGGATAACGGGAGAATTTCTTTCCGACTACAAGCCTCTGATGAAAAAACTTGCATCCAGTGTACTTGAAAACCTGCCTTTCGGAAAACTGGTATTATAGTTTTTTCTACATTTGATAATTATTAATTCACTGCCCCAAAATGTCAAAGTCAGAAAAAAAAGCAGAACCACGCAACGATGAGATTGACCTTATTGATCTGTTCAACCGGATGGGAAAGTCATTAGGCCGGGGATTCAAAGCCCTTGGCAGGGCTTCACTGCACATCATTGCCTTCCTGTTCAGGAAGTGGCTGTGGCTTGGAATCAGTATTCTCCTGGGTATTGCTCTCGCCTTTATCATCAAATTTTCGACGGAAAGACTATACACCTCAGATATCACCCTCAGGTCGAATGCCATCAGAAATGCAGACATGATTGAGTATATCAACAAGCTCCATACCTTCTGCAGGGAAGAGAATTATGCCGAGCTTGCGGCTGCAATGGCGGTTCCTGAGGAACGGATACGTTTTGTAAAGGATATCAGGGCTTATTGGGTGATTGACATGGGTTCCGACTTTATACCCGATCATGTTGACTTCAGAAACAACCACGATGTCCTCGACACCATCAACATCAGAATGCAGGACAGGTTCGTCATACGTGTCAAGATAAGCGGACCGCAGGAATTATCATCCATACGCGACGGCATTATAAGGTTCGTCCATAAGAATGATTTCTTCCAGCAGCAAAACGAGCTGAGATTGCAGCAGAACAAGATACTGCTTTCACGCTTCGGATATGAAATCGAGCAACTCGACAGCCTCCAGAAGGTAAAATACTTTGAGGAATCGAGGAGGCTTATGCCTGGCGAGGGAGGACAGATGATCTTCCTGCAGGATTACAAGACCCAGCTGCTGCATGATGATATATACCTTCTCTATCAGAGGCAGCAGGATGTTGAACGGCAGATGACGATCTATTCAGATCTTATCACCCTCCTGAGTGACTTTACCCCTCCGGCAAGACCAGAGAATGGAGCGCTATACTATGGAAAAAGAGTCATCCCTGCAATCTTCCTGCTAACGGCCATTATCCTGCTTCTTATCGATAACAGACAGAAAATCCGGAACACTTTTAAAAAGTACTGATTCCTGTTTTACCTAAACAGACTATTCACTGCCTGAACAGTCTTGACCCTTACTGTTGCCCTTGGGTCTGATTCCCAGGATTATGGAAAACAGGACTCCCATTCCAAGAAGGAATAACATGATTGCCGGATTGCTGAGCTTACGCATCAGGTAGGTAACTGCAATAAGAATCATGTTGGCTGATATTATTACTAAAGTAGCCTTCAGATGGGAACCCGACAGTCTGAGAACCCTGTGGTGAATATGATTATTATCACCCTGAAAAATAGACCTTCCATGCATTAATCTGATAATACATATCCGCAGGGTATCGAACACCGGCACGAATAGAAAAGCCAAAGCCAGGCTTGGCGCCTGGTGAAACACATCCGGACTCTCCTCAAATGCATTTAATCTAAGGAACCTTATCACCATAACTGCCAGCATGAATCCGATAATCATTGACCCTGTATCGCCCAGGAATATCTTGTTACGACTGCTGAAAACATTAAAATAAAAGAAAGCGGCCAGGGCCCCGGTCAGGGATAAGCACATAACTGAATAGGAAGGCTGCCCGTTGAAATAGAACCAGACACCAAGAATGACCGTCACCAGTATGCCAATGCCTGAAGCTAGACCATCGATGCCGTCAATGAAGTTGATGCTGTTGATTATAAACAAAACCAGGAGCAGAGACACAAGAACACTCGGAAGGTAAGGTATCTCCGTTATACCTGCTAAACCAAACAGTGATGAGATCCTTATTTCTCCGGGTACCACAATAATAAGGGCGGCTAATAATTGTCCTATTGCCTTTTTATATGGTTGAAGTGCAACTATGTCATCCTTTAACCCGACAAAGAACAGAACAATCAATCCGGCAATAATATATTTCAGTTCATACGCATTTGAAAAACCGGTAAACAGAACAGATGAAATGATCAGCCCGGCGAAAATCATTGTACCTCCCAGCCTGGGAGTAGGTTCAAGATGACATGTTCTGTCTCCGGGCATGTCATACAGTCCCTTTATCCTTGCTACCCTTACTACTGCCGGAACACCCATCCATGTTACCATGAAGGAAAAGACAAAGCCCGCGACAACCAATACCCATTGGGGGAAAAGATGGGATATCATATCCGGATTAAAGTTCATGATCTGGTAGTCTTGACAGGAATAACATCATTCTGTATTAGCAGAATATAAAAGTATATCTTTTTTTGATTACGGCATCCAACCGTATTGAATGAATTTGTTACTAATTAATGTAAATTTGGATTTCTTTCCGGTAATCTTAAATCGATCTTCTGAATCCCCGTATTATGAGCTCCAGGCATTTACTTGATCTTCAGATAGCCTTCAGGTTCTACCAGTGGCTTGTCGGAGCCGGCCGTTATACCCGTCTGTTTGCAGAGAGGTACCTTAAGTGCACCGAGGGTGAACGGGTAATGGATATTGGTTGCGGACCGGCAACAATACTCGACTACCTCCCTGCGGGTTGTGATTACACGGGTATCGACATCAATCCCGACTACATTGCTGGTGCTGAAAGGAGATATGCCCAAGGAAGGTTTATCTGCGCCGGAATAGATGATCTCTCTGGTTCCGGCTTCAATGATGATTATGACAAGGTGTTCTGCATAGGCGTTATGCACCATCTGAGCGATGAACAGGCAAAAAAAATGCTGCATTTTGGGTGCAGCATTCTCAAAAGTGGGGGGAAGTTCCTTTCCCTGGAGCCCGTATGGTCACCACCTCAGGGAGTTGTTGAGAGATGGTTTATGAACCACGACCGGGGTAAATTCATACGTTCTGAAGATCATTATGGAAGTATGGCCAAGGAGGTTTTCGGAGACAGCCGGATCGAAATTTTGAGGGGAACGATGAACATTCCCTTTACAATTGCCATTATTCAGTCACAGAAATTGCCGTAATTCAAAGCTTCATCTTTTCAATGTGATAACGGGGCCTCTGTTTTACCTCCAGGTATATCTTTCCTACATACTCCCCTATCAGTCCCAGTGAAATCATGTTAATTCCTGAAAAGGCAGAGATTATCAGCAGTATGGATGTCCAGCCCTGGATTGATTTCCCGCTGAAATAGGTTATCAGGGCCCAAATTGCCGTAACCAGGGCCAGGATGAACATCAGGATACCGGTTGCGGTAACAATTCTGAGCAAGGATGTATTAAATGAGGTTATCCCCTGCCAGGCAAAACCGGCCATCTTCTGCAGCGGGTATTTGCTCCTGCCTCCCGTGCGTGATTTCCTTATATAGCTGACCTGGTCACTCCTGAATCCCATCAGCGGGAAGATGCCCCTGAGGAAGAGGTTGACCTCCCTGTAACCCGCAAGGCAATCAATCACCCTCCTGTCGGCAAGTCTGAAGTCAGCATGGTTATATACAGTCCTCACCCCTATCCTGTTCATCAGGCGATAGAAGATTCCGGCGCTCGACCTCTTCAGAATTGAGTCTGAACTTCTGTTATCCCTTACGCCATATACTATCATATTTCCCTCCAGGTACTTATCGATCATCAAATCAATTGCTGACGCATCATCCTGCAAATCTGCATCCATTGTAACAAAACAATCAGCCGAATCTTTCATTGTCATCAGTCCGGCAAGGAGTGCATTCTGGTGCCCGAAGTTTGACGACAGTTTAATGCCTCTTACCATCCCGTCTCCGGTGAAGCCCTCAATCAAATCCCATGTCTTGTCGCTGCTTCCGTCATCGACGAAGCATATGAAGCTTTCCCTGTCTGTCTTCCCGGCGTTAATCAGTTGCCGGAGACATTTGACAACCACGTCATGTGTCTCAGCCAGAATATCTTCTTCATTATAGCAGGGGATGATCACTGCCAGCCGGGGAGGCATCTTACTCGCTGTCTCTGTAGAGGTTGTTTTCATATAGTCTGATAAATATATTTCCATTCCTGAATTCCTTCAGAGGGACCCACTTTCCCTTATCCTTCAACTCCTCTGCAAAGTAATCGTCAACATTTGAAATGTTGGAATAGAGAAAATAGCGGTTCTGAATATTTTCGCCAATTATCATATCCCTGTCTCTCAGGTCTATATACCTTTGGTTCCCCTTCAGGCAGAACCCGGCCGATATGGCAGAGACATCCATTTCCTCATCTGACAGCCAGACTATGCATTCCTCTCTTGCCTTGTAGAAAGGCATATGTGCAAGTGTTCCGTCCCATGCCTTGGCAATGGATTCCGGGTAGATCCACAGGTTGCCTGTAATGAGGGCCACAGCAACGATCAGTGACATGATCCTTACAGAACGGATGGACATTGACCCGGCTGCCAGCCTGTATAGCAGAATTGTAAATATCAGCATCATCCCCATGTAGTAACGCGATGATATCACGAGTCGTGTTGACAGAGCAAAGAGTAGAAAGACTGTGGCGAGGGATATAAAACCAGCCAGGAGGGCACGGTTAAATCGATCAGCCAGGAACCTGGTGAATCCGGCCCATCTCATTCTGAATATCAGTATTGCGGCAATGAGGAAGATAATGAAACGTCCGTTCTCAAGTATTCTCAGCATGAAGGCAGCAAAATTCTTGAGCAGCCCTGTTAGTCCCTCCGGGGGCAGCCATCCCTCACCCCACTCCGCGGAATTCACCGGCATGACACCACCATTCCCGGCGATAAATATCGTATAATAAGCGGCAATTATGAGGGAAGCAGGGACAAAGGGGATTATTTTTCCGGCAAGTGATTGCCAGCTGTGTCGCTCTCCTTCCAGGGCAGGGCGGTGAATAACTGAGAAAAGGAATATGGCGGCAGCGCTTATCATTCCCCTTCCGTTAACAAGCACCATGAGAAGGAGTGCCACGGCCAACAGAACATTCTTACGATCAGTAACGGCATAAACAGCTGCCATGAAACAGGTCAGCAGAATAATATCGGGTGAAGCAATGGCTGTCTGAGCCAGTATTGTTGAGTCGAGCAGCATGACGGCGGTGGCGGTTGCTGCAATTTCAGGAGGCAAAAATTTACCGGTAATTCTGAAGGTAAAGTAAACCAGGCCGAGAGCCCAGAGACCTGTGAATATATGTGAAACAGCCAGGCTATATCCAAATATTTTCCACAGCATGGCAGTCATGAGCCCCACCAGTGGAGGGTGGTATCCGGTTCTCGCGAGGCTGCTGTCGCCGGCTTCAGGCAGGGTAAAGATGCCCTGCAGTCCATTTTTCATGAACCAGTGAGCCTCAACGGAAGTCTGCCTGATATTATCCCAGAAGTAGCAGTTATTTAAGCTGATTACGACTACTGCAATTATTGCCAGTGTGGGTATCAGCAGCGGCAACAGGTTTTTTACCCTGTATCTGTTAATATGAGAATACATTGAACTAGTCCTGTTTCGATACGGCAGTGCCGGCCTCAACATTCGGAGTGAACAGCAGGATGCAATAGAATAGCATGAAGAACATTATTCCCCATTGCCGGTTGAACATTGACTCAAAGAAGGCAGATGCCGTGAAGATTATAATAAATGCTGTCGTAAGTTTCTTCTGCCGGAAAGCGTAGTGACGAAAAAAAGGCCCGTACAACATCCAAAACAGTATTATTATCCCCGGGATACCGTTGGTGAGCAGTTCCTCAAGGAATTGATTGTGGGCGTCGAGGCTAAGTTCATACTCACCCATGAAGCCATTTTCCAGGTACTTTTCGCTTAGCTCGTTTCT
>JAVEWX010000039.1:0-22068 GCA_034004335.1 Bacteroidales bacterium
GTCCTCATCGAGTTCCCCCAGTTTTATATCAAGCTCCAGCCTAAGCAACTCGACAGTCCGGTCGGTCGAAAACCGAAGGATATCTGACACCCCCATGAAGGATGGTTTGTTGTCGTATATTACGCATGAGTTGGGGGAAATTGACACCTCACAATCGGTGAAGGCATAGAGTGCATCGATTGTTTTATCGGGAGATGTTCCCGGAACAAGATGGATAATGATTTCAACATTCCCTGATGTATTATCATCAATCTTCCTGATCTTGATCTTCCCCTTGTCGCTGGCTTTAACGATGGAGTCGATAAGCGATCCTGTTGTTTTGCCATAGGGCAGTTCGGTTATCACCAGTCCTTTCTTGTCAACTTTTTCTATCCTTGCCCTTGACTTGATTGTTCCTCCTCTTTGTCCGTCGTTGTATTTTGCGACATCTATGAATCCCCCTGTTGGAAAATCGGGGTTTAGCATAAATTTTCTGCCCTGAAGGTGATCAATAGAGGCATCTATCAGTTCAACGAAGTTGTGAGGCAGTATTTTTGATGCCAGTCCTACCGCAATACCCTCCACTCCCATATATAGGAGCATGGGGAACTTTGCCGGCAGGGTTACAGGTTCCCTGTTTCGCCCGTCATATGAAGCCTTCCACTCTGTTGTCCGAGGGTTGAAGAGCACATCGGAAGCGAACTTCGACAACCTGGCCTCGATATACCTTGGGGCTGCTGCACTGTCACCCGTAAGAATGTTTCCCCAGTTACCCTGGGTGTCGACAAGGAGGTCCTTCTGGCCCAACTGTACCAGTGCATCCCCAATAGAGGCGTCGCCATGCGGGTGGAACTGCATGGTATGACCGATTATATTCGCCACCTTGTTGTAGCGGCCGTCATCCATGCGTTTCATGGAGTGAAGTATCCTTCTCTGTACCGGCTTCAGTCCGTCGCGGATATCGGGTACAGCTCTTTCCAGAATTACATAGGAAGCATAATCAAGGAACCAGTCCTGGTACATACCCGAAACCGAACCCATTGATACCAGGCGCTGCCCCGGAACATACTGATCGGCGTTAGGATCGTCTCCTCCCACAGCCTCCGAAAAACCCCAATCCAAATCTTCCATACCTCTAAACTGTCTCCTCCTTCACAGGCATCACATCCTTGTCTCCTGCAAATTCCGCATCAATCCTGAGATTTTCAATGATGAAATCCTGCCTGTCGGGCGTGTTCTTGCCCATATAAAATTCCAGAAACCTGTCAACCGAATCATTCTTTCTTATCCTTACCGGGTCGAGCCTCATATCCTTACCGATGAAATGTATGAACTCATCGGGAGATATTTCACCAAGGCCCTTGAACCTGGTTATTTCCGGGGCAGGCCCAAGTTTCTTCATTGCAGCCTCTTTCTCCTCCGGGGTATAGCAGTACACTGTCTCCTTTTTATTTCTTACCCTGAAAAGGGGTGTCTGAAGGATAAATACATGGCCCTTCCTCACAAGATCGGGGAAGAACTGGAGAAAGAAGGTCAGCAACAGCAGCCTGATATGCATCCCGTCGATGTCGGCATCAGTTGCCAGAACAACATTATTGTACCTGAGGTTTTCTATTCCGTCCTCAATGTTAAGAGCTGCCTGCAGGAGATTAAACTCCTCGTTTTCATAGACAATCTTCTTTGTAAGTCCATATGAATTCAGTGGCTTGCCCCTGAGGCTGAATACCGCCTGCGTCTCTACATTCCTTGACTTGGTGATTGATCCGCTTGCCGAGTCCCCCTCGGTAATAAAAATGGTGGACTCCAGCTTGCGTTCATCATTGGTATTGTAATGTATCCTGCAATCTCTCAGTTTGCGGTTATGCAGGCTTACCTTCTTTGCCCTCTCCCTGGCCAGCTTCTGTATGGAAGAAATTGCCTTGCGCTCCTTTTCGGAGTCCTGAATTTTCTTCAGGATGATCCTGGCCGTTTCAGGGTTCCGGTGAAGGTAATCATCGAGGTTCTTACGTATGAAGTCGTTAATAAAATTACGTACAGATACTCCGTCGGGTCCCATATCCTTTGACCCCAGTTTTGTTTTGGTCTGGGATTCGAAGACAGGTTCCTCGACCTTAATGCTTAATGCTGCAATTATTGACGACCTGATGTCTGACGGGTCAAAATCCTTCTTGTAGAAGTCACGTATCGTCTTGACAAGGGATTCCTTGAAGGCCGCAAGGTGTATGCCTCCCTGTGTCGTGTTCTGCCCGTTGACAAAACTGTAGTAATCCTCACCATACTGGTAACCGTGGGTAATGGCCACCTCTATATCATCGCCCCTGAGGTGTATTATGGGGTAAAGCCCTTCACGGTTCATATTGTCATTAAGAAGGTCAACCAGTCCATTGCGTGAGACGAACTTATTACCGTTGAAGTTGATGACAAGCCCCGAGTTCAGGTACACATAATTCCTTAACAGGTTTTCAATATACTCCGATACATACCTGTAATTGCCAAAAAGTTCGCTGTCGGGGGAGAAGATCACTTCAACACCCGTTTCCTCTTCTGTTGGCACGAGTGGGGTATCGGTAATTGTCAGGCCCTTTTCGAAATAAATCTCCTTAAGCTGACCCTCCCTGACCGACCGTACCGTGAACTTCGATGACAGGGCATTGACGGCCTTGATGCCTACTCCATTGAGGCCTACCGACTTTTTGAAAGCCTTCGAATCATATTTCGCCCCGGTATTCATCCTTGAGGAGGCATCGAGTACCTTTCCGAGAGGAATACCCCTGCCATAATCCCTGACCTTCACCTCCCGGTCGCTAACCGTTATGTCGATTTTCTTTCCGAAGCCCATCATATGCTCGTCGATTGAATTATCGAGCACCTCCTTAATCAGAACATAAATTCCGTCATCCTGGGATGAACCGTCACCAAGTTTCCCGATGTACATGCCGGGACGAAGGCGAATATGGTCACGCCATTCCAGTGTTTTAATGTTCTCCTCGGTATAGATTACCGTCATACAAAAAATATTTTGCGCAAAGATAAATAATATCCTGCCCTCTCATCCGGCAATTTTTCAACAATGGGGGTGTCAGTTAAGAACAAAGGCCCTTCTGATGGCCTTATCAGATGTGTATGGCAACGACCTGCATGTTTGTGGTGTGACCATGTTTGTATGATCCGCCGGTATCAAACTGCCATGTCCATTCCCTGCGCATATGTCCGGCAGGAAGACTGCAGTGGATGATCTCCCTGCGATGCAGGATGCCGTTTCTGTCAGTCTGCAGTTCTGCAACATCGGTAACGAGTACTGAATCATGTTTCCTGAGAAATGCCAGGTGTTTTTGCTGTATGATCCTGCTAAACTCTTCGGCTGAATCGGGTTTAAGTATTCTTCTCTTCTCAAGGAATTCGAAAGGCAGGGTAGACAGCTGGCTTAACAGGTTAACCGACAATAGAAGTCCGGGGTCGTCCGGGGTAGAATAATCCAGGGTTCCGAGAACTTCCATTATTTCGCATATCTCCGGTTTACGTCTGGCCGCAGCAATATGCCATGTCATCTCCGTAAGTCCTCCGGTTATGTCATCAACCACAATTTCAACTGCTGGTTCATCTGACAAACTCTTTACTATCCCCGGAGGGTGAACCAGATCGACCAGTCTTACCCTGCACCCCAGTCTTATTATTTCCTGAAGGGGTATATCAAGCAACCAGCCGCTTCCAAGAACTGTAACAAGGGAGGGCCTAAGCTTCTTAACAACACTTAATACAAACCGCCTGGTATTACCCAGGTGTTCGTTCCAGTTATCATCTTCCCGCAGGTACCTCATGGCAATTCCTTCCTGGTTTGAATAATAACCCATGCGGTGTATAATATTCTTATCCAAAGGTTTGCCGGTCATAAGTCAGAATTTTGCAGATGTATCCCCGTTAGTCCGGCGACAATTATGTCCCTGAACTTCGCTGCCAGCTCTTCAGCATCACCTGTGCCAAACGATCCGGGGTAAACCGGATCAAGGACCTTGATTACCAGCCTGTTTCCGCTTCTGAAGCGGTGGCCCTTCTTCGGCAGCACCATTCCTGTGCCGTCAATCACCACAGGCAGTATCGGCTTGTCGGTTTTCAAAGCCATCTGAAATGCCCCTGTCTTGAATGGGAGTAGTGTGGTACTTTTTGACCTTGTTCCTTCGGGGAACATCATTATGGAGATATTCCTTTCAAGGGAAGATACAGCTTCCGCCATCATCCTGAGCGCGCTCTCCTTGTTTCCTCTCTCAATACTGATGTATTTAGCCATCTTCATGCTTGGACCTAGTATGGGAACCCTGAAATTCTCAACCTTTGAGACCCAGCGGAAATCACATCTAATATTGTTCAGGAGTATAATGTCGAGAATCGACTGGTGGTTACTGATAATAACATAGGCATGGTTCCCGGAAATCTTTTCCAGCCCCTCAATTTTCAGCTTCCAGATGGGAATAGTACGGGAAAGAAAACGCCCCTGAAAGAGAAGCCAACGGTGTACGGCTCTCCGTTCCGGGTCAAAGGGATAACCCAGGAACCATATGAGAATGGTAATGGGAAACATCAGTACTATGAATGATATCCCGAAAACCCATGTAAACGATGACCGGAAACTGTCCATCCCCTGATTTTAGTCCAATGTTCCGATTATAAAGTTAAAACATTCCCCGGAAATAGCTAACGGAGCTTTGCGAATAGATGATGCATCCCGGTCAAAACAGGCTTAAAGCAATCTCGCTGGCTTCATCGGGGTACATGGTACTTAAACCCGACTCTATGTCAGGGTAGTAGTGCCTCATTCCCCTGAGATCCCTGCCGGCCTGTTCAAGGAGTGTGCTTCCCGTTATCTGTGAGGCAACAATGATCCCATCATTCACAGTCAGGTCGCAACAATGCATCCTTCCCCTGAAGCGAAACCTGTTTATGAATCTGTAGGGAGGCCCGTAAGCGTAGTTCCATTCCCATCTCCGGTACCTTGTTTCAGCGAGGTCAGCAATTTCATCCATATCCTTCGGTGAGGGTTTGAAAGGTACACACCCCGGAATCCTGCCCATGACAAATTCCAGGAGACCATGTTTAAGCTCATCCGCCGAACCGACTCCCGGAGACAGTTCGGCAATATTCGTTACTGATGTTCTGTTGGAGGCAACAGCCCTGCTGATATACTGAGCAGTGCTCTGAAGTAATGAATCACGCAGGTCACTCAACGAAGAATTGAAAAGGAGTGTCCCGTGATGGAGAACCCTGTTTTTGAAAACATGTTCGGCATTGCCCGATACCTTCACCCCCCCGGTACGGATATCATTCTTACCCTCGAAACGGGCATCAATATTAAGTGAGACAAGGTAGTCTGTAATGGGTTCAGTATATTTCCTGAAATTTATCTGGCTACCGGGTTCGCCACTGGAAATAAATGTAAAGTTTACATTGCCATGATCATGGTAAACGGTTCCTCCTCCCGTTATCCTTCTGATCACCGGTATGTTCCTCTCGAAGACGAAGCGGTTGTTCACCTCCTCGTTTGCAATCTGGTGCTTACCGATTATTACTGACGGATCGTTAATTCCGGCAATGAAGAAATCCTCCCTGCTGTTGCGAAAATAGTATTCCTCAAGAGCAAGATTAAGGAAAGGGTCTGTCAATTCTGAATTTATACAGAGCATTACTGCCTCCTCCCCGGTCTGAACCAGGGTATCTGATTCAACATGTTGCTTTCGGTATAGCGGTAGGCATACCAGAGAAGCCAGCCTGTCAGGCTTCCAAGCATTGCTCCGCCCAGGATATCGCCCGGATAGTGAACCCCCAGGTATATTCTTGAATATGAGACAACCAATGCCCATGACACCAGGAGAATGCTCAACCATCTTCTCTTCAGCAGAAGCAACGCAAACAGGGCAATGCTGAATGAATTGGCGGCGTGGGAAGAGACAAACCCGTACCTGCCGCCACATTTCCCCCTTACAATATGTACCAGCCCTTCAAGATCTGGTTCATGGCATGGCCGCAGTCTCTGAAAAACATCCTTGAAGGCATGAACTGACAGCTGATCGCTGAGCGTTATTGCCGCCGCAACAAAAAGAATAATAACAACTGTTTTCCTTCCATGGTTCCTTACGAAAAGCCATAGAATGAAAAGGTAGAGGGGTATCCATGTTGCCTTAGCGCTTATGATCCACATCACCTCATCCCAGAATGGTGAGTTGATGCCATTCAGGAAGAGAAACAGGTTCCTGTCGATTTCACCAATCATTCCTTGCGGAGTTAACTGTTAAGTTCTCTCCATAGGGTGTCTTTCAAACGGTCGAGGCCGGTCCCTGCAACTGATGATATGAATATGGCAGGAACCGGGGGTAGTGTCTCACGGATAGCTGCCATCAGCTCATTATCAGCCATATCGCACTTTGTTATGGCCAGCACCCTCTTTTTGTCGAGCAGCTCGGCATTGTACATTTTCAGTTCATTCACCAGAATCTCATACTGCCTGGTGATGTCGTCGGCATCGACAGGTATCAGGAACAGCAGCAAAGAGTTCCTTTCAATATGTCTCAGGAACCTGTGTCCCAGGCCCTTACCTTCGTGCGCCCCCTCAATTATACCCGGAATATCTGCCATTACGAATGACCTGTCATCGCGATAACTGACTATGCCAAGATTTGGAACAAGGGTTGTGAAGGGATAATCTGCAATCTTGGGTCTGGCTGCCGAAACGACCGACAGAAGAGTTGATTTTCCGGCATTTGGAAAGCCCACCAGGCCAACGTCAGCCAGTATCTTCAGCTCAAGTATGAACCAGTCCTCAACACCCTTTTCCCCCGGTTGTGCATACCTTGGCGTCCGGTTCGTGGGTGACTTGAAATGATCGTTGCCGAGCCCGCCCCGGCCTCCCCGTGCCAGTGTTTTCTCCTCACCGTGGGATGTTATCTCAAACAGCAACTCTCCCGATTCTGCATTTCTGGCCACGGTTCCCAACGGAACCTCAATATAGGAATCATTTCCATCGGCACCTGTCTTCAGGGAACCCAGACCGGGCTTTCCGTGCCCCGCAAAAATGTGCCTCTTGTATTTCAGATGGATAAGTGTCCACAACTGATCATTGCCTCTTACAATGACATGTCCGCCCCGTCCGCCATCGCCACCATCGGGACCTCCCCTGGGGATGAACTTCTCACGTCTCAGGTGAGCCGAGCCGCTGCCCCCGTTTCCGGAGCGGCAGAAGATCTTCACATAATCGACAAAATTGGAGCCTGACATATTATTTTACCATTGAACATAAAGACCGCAGCCGCTTCCTGCCGTGGAGAAAGCCTGATGCATCAGTCACCTGCTGCCATCGATGGCCCTGCAAAGCCTGATGAATATATCCCCTATGCTGCCCATACCATCAACAGCCATATATACTCCCTTTCCCCTGAAATAGTCGGCCAGGGGCTCCGTTTTGCTACGGTATACCTCTATCCTGTTTTCGATGATGCTGATATCCTGATCATCAGCCCTGCCCGACACAGCACCTCTTCCCATCAGCCTCTTAACCAGTTCGTCATGCTCCACATCGAGCGCCAGCATACCATTGATTTTCATGCCCCTGCCTGCCAGCATTTTCTCGAGGGCAATGGCTTGTTCAACAGTTCGGGGAAACCCGTCGTACAGAAATCCCGACCTCAGCTTCTCAGCATCTATCCTCGATGCTATCATCTCTATCACAACCTCGTCGGGAACAAGTTCACCCTTCTCCATAATACCCTTCACCCTTTCTCCCAGTGCTGTTCCGGAACCAATTTCAGCCCTCAGCATATCACCCGTAGAGAGGTGCAGGAGGTTATATTTTTCAGCGAGACTTACTGACTGGGTCCCCTTTCCCGAGCCCGGGGGGCCAAAAATAAGATAGTTAACCATAATATATACCTGATTTATTTTGTCTGACTGATAATTGTGTAAATGGCAGGGAGGTTCCTGCCGTAACCGTCAAAATCGAGCCCGAAGCCTACCACGAAGTCATTGGGTATCTCGAAGCCCACATAATCGGGTTTACTTTTCCCCGTGTATGCGGCCGGCTTAAAGAGCAGTGTGGAAACCAGTATCTTTCCGGCTTTTCTGACCTTCAGTCCTCCAACCACAAGCTCAAGGGTATTGCCCGTATCGACAATATCCTCTACAACTATGACGGTTTTCCCCTGTACATCCTCATTCCAGCCGATAAGGTCCCTGATCGATCCCGAAGAGGCTGTCCCCTCATATGATGCAAGCTTGAGAAAGGTAATCCGCGCATTCAGTGTTATCCTTCTGAACAGATCGGCTGCAAAGAGAAATGCACCGTTGAGGATTCCTACGAACACCACCCCATCATCACCGGCAAGGTCATGATTTATCCTTTCTGCAAGGCCTTCAATTACTTCTGCAATGCGCTGCTCATCAATATATTTCCTGAAACTTCTGCCGTTGATGGTAATCACATTCATTGCATTGGAGATAAGATAACACGGAATCAAAACCGGTGCAAAAGTATCAAATTTATGCCTATTTTTGCTGCAAACCAACAATAATATGAAGCCTGCAATGGAACCAAGGGTAAGCATAATTATGGGAAGCACCTCCGACTACAAGGTCATGGAAGCTGCAGCTAAAACGCTCAATGATTTCAGGATCCCCTTCGAGATAAATGCCCTGTCGGCACACCGCACCCCGGAGAAGGCTGAGGAATTTGCCAGGAATGCGGCCGCCAGGGGTATTAAGGTAATAATAGCTGCGGCAGGGATGGCAGCCCACCTCCCCGGTGTCATAGCGGCCTTTACCACCCTCCCCGTTATAGGAGTGCCCATCAACGCATCACTCGAGGGTCTCGATTCAATTTTCTCCATCCTGCAGATGCCTCCGGGAATACCAGTGGCAACGGTAGCTGTCAACGGTGCGCAGAACGCTGCCATACTAGCGGCACAGATATTGGCTGCCGGAGACCCTGAGGTTGCAGGCACAGTAAAACAATTCAAGGAATCCCTGAAGAACAAGATCATCCAGGCCAATGAGGAGCTCAAACAGGTGAAGTTTGAGTATAAGACGAATTAGGAAGGTATCTGCTGCCAGGTGCAGGGTTACGGGGTAATGACGTAATGACGTACGTAGTGACATAAAGGCGTATAAGGAGTTACTGGTTCCTGGTTCCTGTATTAATTCCTCGTTCAGGGTTTAGAGTTCTGAGGTCAGGGTTACCGGCTACCGGATGCCGGACACTGATTACCGATTACCGATTACCGATTACCGATTACAGTATTGTGGAACATTCACCCTTCACAGGAGGCCTTGAAAATCTGAAAAAATCATTTACGGAATCATCTGATAATCCACGTTAATATAAATTTTCCTAACTTAGTGGAAATATGTCCCGCAAATGACTTTTGATTCGCTGCTTCGAAAGTGCTTTGCCATTGCTTTATTACTGATCTCCCATTACCTGTATGGGCAGGGCGATCGTGTAACCGGGTCAGGTTTGTCACCTCTGCCCCTCCACCCTTTTATTACCGGCACCGGTTTCCGCGATTGCTTCATAAACCAGGCAGCCCTGGCCTGGATTGAAGATATTACTGCCGGTATCGAATATCACTCCCGCTTTGGAATGGCTGAACTGGCTGTCAAATCGCTGTTCATCACTGTACCGCATGGAAAGGGTTCCGTGGGGTTCCGTTACTCAGGTTACGGTTTTTCGGAACTGTCGAGTCACTCATTTTCCTTGTCGGCAGGCATTCCTCTTTCTTCAAATCTTGCCATAGGCGCTGAGGCAGGGATAGAAACAGCCGTATCGCCATCACTTGATGCCACAAAGTTATCGGCCTCAGGTCAGGCAGGCATGATATGGATGGCTACTGAAAGTACCAGTATCGGCATCCACCTGGTCAATCCCTTCCCCGGCAGTCAGAGATTATATTCCTCTCCTTCAGCAATCAGGGCAGGAGTATCTTCTGCCACCGGTGATAAAGTGTCGGTATCGGCAGTCCTGGAAAAAAGCAGCAGGAGATCACTGTCGCTGGCCTCAGGGATCAGCTATGACCTCAACGAGATGGCAACGGTCAGGGCCGGATTCGATACCGGGACCGGTTCACTGGGATTCACAGTGATCTTCAGGTTTGCAGGATTTACATCCTCGGTTTCATTTCTTACTCACAACCGACTGGGTATATCACCTGTAGCGGCAGTAACCAGGAGTTTCGGCAGATGAAACCATTTTATGTCATAGCAATTGTGCTCTGCTTACTGCAGCTGCCGGAAGTCCGGGCCCAGGAGTACCGGCTCACGGAGGTTATCCGTAACATAGTAAATGAAATCACGGAGGAAACCGGACAGGAAAATGCTGAGCTGATCACGGAAATGCTCTATGACCTTGCTTCGGAACCGGTTATTATCAACTCAGGCGACTCGGCAGAGATCTCCAGGCTGTTCTTTCTGACCCCGTTTCAGGTTCAGGTGCTGGCATCCCACGTAAGGAGAACCGGAGCGGTTGTCTCAGTCCTTGAGCTGGCATCACTTACAGGGTTCAGCAATGAAACAGTTCAAATGATAATGCCGTTCATCAGTATGGTCATTCCTTCCGACACACCAGGTGTTACCAGTCGTCGCGGCATTTACCACAGATCAGTTGCAACAGCCGGCATCAGATATCAGGACAACAGGGCCGACCCACCTGTCTACCCCATCAGGAACAGCCTGAGATACCGGCTGAGGACGGGTAACCTGACCGCAAGCCTTACGGCAGCCTCAGATGCAGGTGAGAAGCCTCTCTGGAGCGCCAGACCCGATTTTATCTCAGGGGGTATTGCAATTACGGGCAGCCGTGGCATCAGCAACGTCATTGCAGGCGATTATTCAGCACGATTCGGAATGGGACTCGTTGTGAACAGCGGTTACAAGCCATTTATTACACTCACAGGATCGTCATACATGGGTCATCGTGACGGATTTACACTGAGTTCATCAATAAACGAGAACCATTACCTCAGGGGTATCGCCGTAACAACGGCAACGGGAAATTTCCGGTTCTCGGCTTTCACCTCATCGCGGTACCGCGACGCACGTACTGTCAGCGACACATCGGGAATCACCGGGGCCGATATTCTGGCAGCAGCATCCGCTCACAGCACCCTCTCCGCACTGGCAGCTACGGGAGTGCTGAGAGAAGCCTCGACAGGTTTTAACCTGGGGTTCGGTAAAGGCAACTTCAGATGGGCGGTAACCTCATGTTATACACGATTCACACGTGAAATCAATGAGGAAGGAGACTCTCCCGGACTGCTATTCAGCTTCAAAGGTAACGGAAGCTTCAGTGCAGGGGCTTCCTACAGGATGGCCAAAGGCAGGGTAACCGGGGCTGGTGAGCTGGCCATATCGGGGAGCGGAGCTCTTGCCACAGCACATACATTCAACATCCGTTTTGATGACAGGCTTACTGCGAACCTTATATACAGGAACTATGGCAAAAGTTATTGGGGTCACCTCTCGTGCGGGCCCGGTCGTAATTCCGTAACAGGCAACGAGGAGGGATTGATGACTCGTTTAATCTTCGAAGCTGCAAAGGGACTGTTTGTCTATGCAGGGGCTGACCTCTACAGATTTCCCTGGCTCAGGCAGAGGGCCTCATTCCCCTCTCACGGCTACAAGGCAGAGGTAAGAGCCAGGTATGATCCTGGCGGTTTCCTGATGGCCGAATTGAGAATATATGGAGCCGAGACATGGGGCAACCAGTCTGGTGCGCAGGGATTACCTGCACCTGCCGCAGAACGACAAACGACATCAAGGCTTACGGTCTCCGTGATCCCGGCTGAATTTACCAGGATAACCGTCAATGCATTTTATAAAACCGCCGGCACGACTGGCAGGGGTTCAATGCTCGCTGCTGATCTGGGCTATGAACCGTCACTTTCCAGGGTCTCCTTATGGGTCAGACAGGCCATCTTTACAACAACAGGTTTTGATTCAGGGTTATACCTGTATGAAAATGATGTTCTCTATGGCTTCAGCATTCCGGTACATTATGGTGAGGGAGCCCGTACGGCTGCAATGGCTGAAATCAGTATTGGGAAGAATGCCGGTATCAAAATAAAATACGGTATTACGGCAAGACGAACGGGAAAAGAGGTTACTCTGCTCGAAGATGCCAGGATTCAGTTTACTATCGACCTTTAATCCCGGGCAGGGCGGATATCCCTTATATTCAGCTGAAGAGTCCGGGATCCCCGAAAATCGTTTATCTCCAATGAATAGCAGATGTCAAAGGGCTTATTCGACCTTATGTGTTCCCATCGATGTGACTGTCCGAAAGCGATGGCGGGAAAGACAGTTGTTCCTGTTGATTCGTGACATATCTCCAGTTTTAGGTGTTCCCCGTTCTGACCAACCATTTTCCCGTTGCCTGTGTCATATACATTTGCCGAAAGAAATATGGGAGCCATGTTTTCAGGGCCGAAGGGCTGGATCTTTTCAATGAGGCTGTAAAATTCCATGTTGATTTCTGACGGGCTCAACTCAGCATCGACGAATACCCTTGGGACAAGCTGGTCGTCAGAGATCGTATCAGCTACATATTTCTCAAACCGTTCAATGAATCCTTCAAGGTTTTCCTTCTTAAGGGTTAGTCCGGCTGCATACATGTGCCCTCCGAAACTTTCAAGAAGATCGGAGCAGGCTTCGATTGCCTGGTAAAGGTCATAGCCGGGGACCGAACGGGCTGAACCTGTCGCAAAACCGTTTGATTCAGTAAGTATGACGGTTGGCCTGTAGTAAGTTTCTATGAGCCTTGAGGCAACAATACCTATCACTCCCTTGTGCCACTGAGGATTATATAGCACCGTCGTCCGGGAGTTCAGCCTGCGCAAGTCTTCGGAGATCATCCTCATGGCTTCGGCAGTGATTATTCTGTCGACATTACGCCTTTCATTGTTGCAGTCACTAATCTTCCTGCTCATTGCGCCGGCCAGCCTGCTGTCGTCGGAGATAAGCAGTTCGACTGCTTTCCTGCCGCTCTCCATACGTCCGGCAGCATTTATCCTTGGCCCGATCCTGAAGACGACATCCTCAATTGTCACCTTTCTGTTTATGTCAGATTCCCTGATTATCTCTCTCAGGCCTGTGCGCGGAGAATCATTGAGTTTTTTCAGTCCGTAGAATGCCAGTATCCTGTTCTCTCCCGTAATAGGCACAATATCAGATGCTATACTCACGGCCACGAGGTCAAGATAGTCATAGGATTCCTGCGCCGGTTTTGAATGAATACGGCAATAGGCCTGTATTAGCTTGAATCCGACGCCACAGCCCGACAACTCCTTGTAGGGATAGCTGCACCCTGGCTGCTTCGGGTCAAGAACTGCCGTGGCCTCAGGTACTGACTCCCCCGGGAAATGATGGTCACAGATTATTATGTCAAGACCCTTTGAACGGGCGTACCTGACCTTTTCCACTGCCTTAATCCCGCAATCGAGTGCTATGATAAGCCTGCACCCGGTCGATACGGCGTAATCAATGCCCTGGAGAGATATACCGTAACCCTCATCATACCTGTCGGGGATATAGTAATCGAGATTGGTGTACTGGTTCGCGAGGAATGAGTACATCATGGCTACCGATGTTGTGCCGTCAACATCATAATCGCCGTAGACAAGTATCCTCTCGTTTTTTGCAATTGCAGACGAGATCCGGTCAACAGCCCGGTTCATGTCCTTCATCCTGAAGGGATCATGAAGGTCATCGAGTGAAGGGTCGAAAAACGCCCTTGCATCGGCAGGAGAAACCAATCCTCTCTGAACCATCAGGCCGGCAATTGATTCAGGCAGACCCAATGCCAGGGAAAGCTGTCTGGTTACTGTCTGATCTCCCTTATCCTTTATCACCCAAAGTTTCTCCATGGAGGTATATCTTTATACGTATTTAAGATTAAACTGACTGGCAAGACAATCCTTTAAAACTATCTTCACTTCGTTCATTTCCAGAGGTCTGCCCAGCTCCCTGGCGATTGAGGTAACACCCTTGTCGGTGTATCCGCAGGGGTTGATATAGTTGAAGTATTCAAGGTTGGTGTTAACATTGAATGCAAATCCGTGCATTGTTACCGAACGGCTTACCCTCACTCCTATCGCGCATATCTTCCTGGCAAGGCCCCTGTCATGCGGATTGAGCCATACTCCCGTTGCCCCTGCCATGCGATCACCTGCCAATCCCCAGTTTGCTATTGTCATAATGATTGCCTCCTCTATCCTTTGAATGTATTCCCTCAGGCCTATTCCCAATGCTTCAAGGTCAAAAATCGGGTAACCTACAATCTGTCCGGGACCATGGTAAGTGATATCTCCACCCCGGTCGATATGATAGAAGGAGGCGTTCCTTGCCCGAAGCTGTATCTGGTCGATAAGAAGGTTGTTGTCTGAGCCGCTTTTGCCCAGGGTATATACATGAGGGTGCTCCACAAAAATAAGCCTGGGCAGGGTACCGTCACTCCCTGAGGCACAGCCCGATCGCAGCCTGAGCTTGGTCTCTATCATCGACTCCAGGAGTCCCTCCTGGTAGTCCCACACTTCTTTGTAATCTTTTAATCCAAGGTCCTCTAATCTGACATGATAACTCACTTTACCTGTTTCTGTATATATTATTTAATATTACTTTTTGCATGTTTTTCAGCGTGGTATGATGACCTCACCAGCGGGCTGCTCTCCACGAACCGGAACCCCTTCTCAAGGCCCCTGATGCGGTATTCCTCGAATTTCCCGGGTGTGATCCAGTTCACTACTTCCATATGATCGAACGAAGGCGGCAGATATTGCCCGATTGTCATTACCGAACAGCCTGCCTCCAGCAGATCATCCATTGTTTCAAATACCTCACTGTCTGTTTCTCCCAATCCGGTCATTATTCCCGATTTGGCAGTCACTCCCCTGCCTGCAATATACTTTATAACGCTTAAACTGGTTTCATATTTTGCACCCGAGCGTATAGCCGGGGTAAGTCTCCTCACTGTCTCAAGATTATGGGATATGACATCGGGTGAAGAATCAATTACCTTCTGCAGGTCACTGGTATTACCCCTGAAGTCGGGTATAAGGGCCTCAATACCAATTCCCGGGTTAACCCTTTTTATTTCTGTAATAGTCTCAGCCCAGAAGCCTGCTCCTCCATCTTCCAGGTCATCGCGATCGACCGAGGTGATAACGCAGTGCTTCAGACCAAGCTCCCTTATTGACAGGGCCAGCCGTTCCGGCTCCTTCCAATCGGGAGGGAGGGGCTTCCCTGTAGCCGTTCCGCAGAACCTGCATGACCTTGTGCAGATGTCACCCAGGATCATGAAGGTTGCAGTGCCGGCATTCCAGCACTCTCCAATGTTGGGGCAGTTACCGCTTGTGCAGATTGTATGAAGATGGTTTTCATTAACCAGCCTCTTCACCCTGACATAATCCCCTCCGCTTGCCCTCTGCATTTTAAGCCATGGCGGCAACCTCCTGCTATTCTGCATCTTAAAAGAATATTTGTCCTCTAATCAGATCTGTCAAAGATAATGAAAATAGGTCACAAATAGTGGAGGGCCCCTGCTCCAATTTTGTATATCTTTGCGCAAATATCTTACTGAACTCACCCATGTTAAGCGAACAGGAACAGATCAGACGCGATTCACTCAATGAAATCCGGAAACTTGGCATCGATCCCTATCCGGCGGCAGCCTACAACGTAAATGCCTGTGCTGCTGAGATAACGGAAAACTATTCCACCGGGAAGAATAACTATCAGGATGTCTCCATTGCAGGACGCATCATGAGCCGCAGGATAATGGGAAATGCCTCGTTTGCAGAGATACAGGATCATACCGGCAGGATCCAGATATACCTCAGGCGCGATGATATTTGCCCGGGCGAAGATAAAACCCTTTACAATACTCTATTCAAGCGCCTGCTTGACATCGGAGACATAATAGGAGTCAGGGGTCATGTGTTCAAGACCCAGATGGGAGAGACAACGGTTCATGTCAGGGAATTTACGTTGCTCTCCAAGTCCCTCCGACCGCTTCCGATAGTTAAGGAAAAGGATGGGATCACCTTTGATGCCGTCACTGATCCTGAACTGCGTTATCGTCAGAGATATGTCGACCTGATAGTAAACCCTCATGTAAGGGATACTTTCCGGAAGAGGACACTGATAATTCAGAGTATGCGCGAGTTGTTTAACTCGCGTGGCTGTCTCGAGGTTGAGACCCCCGTTCTCCAACCCATTCCCGGGGGTGCTGCTGCACGCCCGTTTATTACCCACCACAATGCCCTTGATATACCGCTTTACCTGAGAATTGCTAATGAGCTTTATCTCAAGAGACTTATCGTCGGCGGCTACGATGGTGTATATGAATTCTCCAAAGACTTCAGGAATGAGGGGATGGACCGGAACCATAATCCTGAATTCACCGTGATGGAGATATATGTAGCCTATAAGGACTACAACTGGATGATGACCTTCACGGAGGAGATTATCGAAAAGGTGGCACTTGACCTGCACGGCACAACTGAAATAGAATTTGCCGGTAAGAAGATTAACTTCAGCCGGCCCTTCCGCAAGGTTACCATGACCGATGCAATAAGGGAACATACGGGAATTGACATCTCAAGCATGACCGAAGAGGAGCTCGTCATGGCTTGCGGGAACCTGGGGCTTGAACCCGACAAAACCATGGGGAAAGGCAAACTGATCGACCTCATCTTCGGTGAGAAATGTGAACATCATTACGTTCAGCCAACCTTTATCATTGACTATCCAGAGGAGATGTCACCTCTCACCAAAAAACACAGGTCGGTTCCCGGCCTGACCGAAAGATTTGAGTTATTCATCAATGGCAAGGAGATTGCGAACGCCTACAGCGAGCTTAACGACCCCATTGATCAGCTGGAAAGGTTCCAGGAGCAGCTGAAACTGTCTGAAAAGGGGGATGACGAGGCAATGTTCATTGACATGGACTTCGTAAGGGCACTGGAATATGGTATGCCGCCCACATCAGGAATGGGTATGGGCATCGACAGGCTCACAATGCTGATGACCAACCAGACTTCAATACAGGATGTGCTCTTCTTCCCTCAGATGAAGCCCGAAGTGAAGCGCAGGTCACAGGTAACAGAGATCAGAAACACTTTCATAGCCGCGGGCATAGACGAACAATGGATCGACACCCTCATCTCACTGGGGTATGACTCAATGGAAAAGCTCAAAGGGGTTGAGAAACCAGGCAGGCTGGCTAATGAACTCAACGGGTACAACAAGAAGAATAAGCTGGGTTTACCGGGTCTCAGTCCTGAAACCGTGGAATTGTGGCTCAAAAATTGTAGCTTGTAAAAGTGAACCAATAACACGGATACAATGAAAGTATATATTTACCCATTGATGGCGGCATTTCTGGCCATGACGGGCTGCGGTGTCGCAAGAATGAATTTCAACGTGCTTGCCCCGGCACCAATAACCATCCCTCAGGATATCCAGACCATAGTTATCATTGACAGGTCGTTGCCGGAAGATACTGACATGAGCAAGCTCGAGGCAATTCTGACCCTTGAGGGTGCACAGCAGAACAAGGCAGCCAGGCTTAGCGTAATGGAAGGCCTGAAGATGAGCCTTACCAGTTCGACCCGATACAATGTTATGGTCTCAAATGATATGTTCATCGGATCCTCACGGGGAAGCGTCCTTCCCGATCCTCTTCCGTGGAATCTCGTTGAGGAACTGGCGGCAAAAAATAATGCCGATGTACTTGTATGCCTTGAGGCGTACGACTCGGACTTTGTGATTGCATCGGCAAAACTGCCATCCCTGAAATCACCGGGGGCAAGTGCAGGAGGCATTGCAACTGTCAATTGTGGTTTCCGGATGTATTGGCCTGCGCAGCGAACCCTGATGGATGAATTCAAGTTCTCCCATACGATGGGATGGAACTCAGGCGGCCCGGCAATTATTGCTGCCATAAACACTCTCAAGGTCAGGCATGATGCCATCAACGATGCCAGCAGGGAGGCAGGCCTTGAATATGGAGAACGTATTACCCCTACCTGGTTCAGGGTTTCCAGGGAATTTTACAAGAAAGGAGGTGGCAGTGCTGACCTGGCAGCAGGTGCAAGGATGATGCAGCTTAATGACTGGGATAAGGCCTCAGAGGCCCTTCTGAGGGCTACCGAAACAGGCAGCAGGAAATCGCGAGGCAGGGCTGCTCATAACATGGCTGTTGTAAATGAGATACTTGGCGACCTGCCTGCAGCCAAGGAGTGGACGACCGTCGCCTGGGGCATGTACAGGGCCAGAAAATCAAAGCATTACGGCTATCTTCTTACCAACAGGATCATAGAACAGGAACACCTTAAAAGCCAGTTGCAGAAATAGAAACCTTACCACTTATAAACCCTGATTCCGATGCTGACAGTCCTCGACCACCCCCTCATAATACACAAGCTCACAAAGCTTCGCTCGCGGGAGACAGGAACAAAGGAGTTCAGGGAGAGTCTTAATGAGATTGCCGCACTCATGGCTTATGAGATAACTCGCAACCTGCCCCTCAGGGAGACGAAGATAAATACACCACTGGCACCAATGATTACCGGCGAACTGGCACGTGATGTGGTTCTTATTCCGATTCTGAGGGCCGGCCTGGGTATGGTTGAAGGTATCTCGGGACTGATACCCACAGCTAAGGTGGGACACCTCGGACTCTACCGCGATCATGAGACCCTCGAGCCCAGAACCTACTATACCAAGCTCCCTCCCAACCTCAAAAACGCAATAGTAATGGTACTTGATCCCATGCTTGCAACAGGGGGCAGTGCCTGCGAGGCTGTTACACTGCTTAAGAAGAATGGGGCAGCCAATATAAGGCTGATCTCAGTTGTGGGAACACCCGAAGGAGTCAGGCGGATGGAAAACAATCATCCCGATGTTGACATATACCTTGCAGCCCTCGACAATGGTCTGAATGAACAGGGTTATATTGTACCGGGACTAGGCGATGCGGGCGACAGGCTCTTCGGAACAAAATAGTAAATATGGAAGGGTACGGATTCTGGTCGGTTCTGCCACCCCTTATTGCAATCATTCTGGCCATTCGAACCAGGCAGGTACTGGTATCATTGCTGATAGGTCTGATCGTGGGCAGCCTCATACTCAACCATGCTGCAATAATCGGAGGGTTGACCGGAACGGTAAATCTGCTCACCGAGGTCTTCAGAAACGACTCGAGCACTAAAACCCTGATGTTCACCCTTCTTATTGGCGTTCTTATTGCATTCATACAATATTCGGGTGGGGTTGAAGGTTTTATTAAGCTGGTAAAACTGAGGGAAATTCCTGACGATACCGCAAAATTGTCTAAGCTGCGGTCACGTTACAGCATTATGGCGGCCCTTACCGGACTACTATGCTTCGTGGAATCGAACCTGGCTGCACTGACGGTAGGTACCCTGTACCGTCCGATATTCGACCGGCTTAAACTGCCGAGGGAGAAGCTTGCCTTTATAGCCGACTCCGTCTCAGCACCAATATGTATCCTTATCCCCCTGAATGCATGGGGCGGGTTTATAATGGGACTCCTGGTACTCCAGGGTTTCGACAATCCCTTTGCAGCTATGTTGAATGCAATGGTTTTCAACTTTTATCCGGTCCTTGCCATTGCCATGGTTTACTTCATTGCAGCAACGGGCAGGGACTTTGGTCCTATGAAAAGAGCATCCTTCAGAGCTGATCGTGAAGGGAAAGTAATAGCTGACGGCTCGCGTCCTATGGTGTCGTCCGAAATTACACTGCTCACAACCAGGGAGGGCGTCAGGCCAAGGGCCATCAATATGTTCATTCCGATGGGACTGATGGTTGTTTCAATACCCATAATGCTGGTGATGACTGGATTGTCGGGAGTTCCGGAAAAAGAGAACCTTTCCTTCCTCCAGATCATCTTTCAGTCGATAGGCAAATCTTCAGGAGCAACGGCAGTTCTTTATTCCGTGCTTATTTCCCTGACCGGAAGCATAATCCTGTACCTGCCCCAGAAGATACTGTCTCTCCGAGAAGTCACCGACCTGTCAATCAAGGGTATCTCCGGAATGATGCAAATGGCCCTTATAATGCTGTTCGCATTTGCCATAGGTAATCTCTGCAATAAACTTGGTACAGGAGTCTACGTTGCCGAAGTCTCCAGGGGGTTCCTCTCCCCATCCCTTGTCCCCTTCGTGGTATTTGTCATCAGTTGCTTCATCGCCTTTTCCACGGGCACCTCGTGGGGCACCTTTGCCATTATGATCCCGCTGGCCGTGCCAATGGCCCGCGAGCTTGACTCCAGCCTCTATGTGACGATTGCCGCCGCCCTGGGAGGAGGAGTATTCGGTGACCACTGTTCACCGGTAAGCGATACTACCCTGATCTCTTCACTGGCATCTGCCAGCGATCATATCGACCATGTAAAAACCCAGTTGCCCTATGCACTTACAGCCGGGATACTGACTGCAATCATTTATCTGCTTTACGGTGTTCTGAACTGATGATGAATCTTAACAACAACATTTTACAGAAATCTGGCAAGAGGGTGGTCGTGTCGGTCACGAACGACCTTGTGAGTGACGGGAGGATGATCAGAACCTGTAGTGCTTTAAATGAGACAGGTTATGATGTTATATTCATGGGACGTGTTTCAGCCGGTTCACCACCACTCAGTCCTCAGAACTTCAGGCAGAAGAGAATAAGGTGCCTGTTCAGGAAAGGAGTATTCTTCTACATGGAGTTCAACCTGCGCCTGCTGGCCAGGCTGATATGCCATCGTGCCGATATCCTGGTAGCAGCCGACCTCGATACCTTGCTGCCAAATACTATTGCGGCATGGTTGAAAGGGGCCCGGCTGATCTATGACGCTCATGAGTATTTTACCGAAGTCCCCGAACTCGAAGGAAGGAATTTCGTCAGGGGTGTCTGGGAACGGATAGGAAAGCTGTGCGTCCCGAAGGCTGACCTCTGCCTGACAGTCTCAGGTTCGCTGTCTGAAATCCTTGCAAATAAATATGCCAAACCTTTTCACGTCATAATGAACGTTCCCGGGTATAGGGCTGCCGGCAAACAGGTATCGGCCAGCCAGGTCAGGGTTCCTGTCATAGTGTACCGGGGTGCGATAAACCAGGGCCGCGGACTGGAGGAGAGCATAATGGCTATGAAGCGGATACCCGCTAGACTGAAAATTGCCGGTGAGGGACCGCTGCTGAAGAAACTTAAGGAGACGGTCAGGATAAACGACCTCGATGAAAAAGTCATTTTCACCGGCCGGCTTTCTTCCCTGCAGCTCGACCTGGTTACCGCGGATGCCACCATCGGCCTGAATATTCTTTCCGGCAACAGCCTTAGCTACAGGCACTCCCTGGGTAATAAGTTTTTTGACTACATACATTGCGGAATTCCTCAGATTTGCATTGATCTGCCTGAGTATAAGGCCATAAACGATAAATATGAAATAGCCCTTCTGTGCAGCAACAGGGAGGAAGATATTGCTGCTGCGGTAAACAGACTGATCGGCGACAGTCAATTGTCTGACCGGTTAAGAGAAAACTGCCGGAAGGCTGCCCTGGAACTTAACTGGCAAAATGAAAAGATTAAGCTCCTTTCATTGATCTCAGATCTTTGAACCGGATCGACATGGCGGTTTTTCTGCCCTGACATACTCCAACTTTACGCTATTACCCGGGTGATATTCTGTTAAATAAAATTTCTCAGGGCACCTAAACCTGTTTTCCGTAAAAGAATGATGCAGCGTTTCCATTACAACAGTGTCTTTCTGACAAAAAGATACGAACAATAAAACTTCAGTCTATCATGAAAAAAACACATTACTTATTGATTGCCACATTTATGCTTACGACACTGACTATGCAGGCACAAATACCCAAAACTGTATATGCGAGTGGCCCGGTGACTACTAACGAGCGTGAGGCGGGTACTTTTACATCGCTGAAGGTCAGTACCGGTATTGATGTATACCTGTCACAGGGAGAGAAGGAAAGCATCACGGTTGAGGCTGATGAGAATCTCCATGAATACATCCTCACAGAGGTCCGGAACGGA